>CAZYUW010000088.1:0-6417 GCA_964650685.1 uncultured Nitratifractor sp. | reverse complement strand
TGCTGTTTTGGCGGACGGTACGATAGTGGAGGATTTCAATCTATATAAAAACCTTGGAGAGAAGGGTGCCGTACTTTTCTTCTATCCACTCGATTTTACATTCGTATGTCCTTCGGAGCTGATCGCTTTCGATCACAGGCTCAAAGAGTTTCAAGACAGAGGCATCAATGTGATAGGATGCTCCATAGACAGTCAGTTCAGCCACTTCGCGTGGAGAGAGACGCCAGTAGAGAAGGGGGGCATAGGTAGAGTAGCTTATCCTCTCGTTGCCGATCTGAACAAGCAGATATCCAGGGACTACGATGTGCTGCTGAACGAATCCGTGGCTCTGAGGGGTTCTTTTTTGATAGACAAAGATGCAACGGTAAGGCACGCGATTATCAACGACCTGCCTCTGGGTAGAAACATAGATGAGATGCTCCGAATGGTCGATGCTATGCTTTTCACCAACGAGCATGGCGAAGTGTGTCCTGCCGGCTGGCACAAAGGCGAAGAGGGTATGAAGCCCAATGGAGAAGGTGTTGCCGAGTATCTCTCCAAACACGCGGACGAACTTTGATATACTTATCTGTTTCATGATATTGCATCACCGTCGATAGAGCGCTTTTGAATGGTTGTCGATGGTAGAGAAAGGAGATAAATGAGCGGTTTTGCCGAAATACTGAAAAAGCATGGACTCAAAGCGACTTTCCAGAGGATGACGATACTTTCCTTCGTTCACGATAAGGGTCATGCGAGTGTGGACGAGATATACGGAGGGGTGCTTCGGAGTCATCCGACACTCTCTTTGGCCACGGTCTACAAAAATATCATAGCGATGGTGGAAAAAGGGGTTCTTGTCGAGGTGCCCATAGCTGGAAGAAAATCGAAATACGAGCTGAAAAAAGAGGATCATCTGCATCTGGTCTGCACTATCTGCGGAGATGTCAAAGATATAGAGATGGACGATCTCATCGGCAGCGACACGATGAAGGTCGCAAAAGATGCATCTTTCGATCTCAGGCGCAGACAGATAAATCTCTACGGAGTGTGCGGTGCCTGCGGAAACTCGGAGGTTTCCTGAAGCGCGTTATCTGCCACATAGCCAGAGTGTCATATCCTTTTTGAGTTTCGCGATTGCGGTATTGGCAGCGCGAACGAACTCCTCCGCGTTTTTGCTCCGTACGGGAACAGCGTAGGAAAACAGTCTGCTTTTTACGACATTTCCGCCCTCTCTCATGAGTCTCAATTCTATCGATATATCGGCAAAAGAGGAGTCTTTTTCGATACGATGAACGAAAGAGTGCACTACACTCTCCAGAATATAGTCGCTTTTGGCTGTCGAAGCGTAATCTGTCACGCCCCTGAAATTTCCGGAGAGATATAGAGCGTCCATCAGGTTTTTCATCAGGATCCTGCTCAATGGTTTATTCCATTCGCTGTACAGGTAGTACGATCGCTTCAATCGCTCTTTGCTGTAGTAGATGCGCGTACCCATGCTGTTCTCTATTCCACGCGGATACTCGACTCTGATTGTGGAGTGTCTGTATATATGGCGGCACGATGGTCCGATATCCGTTTTGGACTCCAGTGTGTAACTCTGTATCGTATGGGAGGCTACGCATCCCGCCATCACAGATATTACCATGCCCAACAGGAGTGTCAGTAGATATGTTTTTTTCATTCTCCGGGTCCTTTCGGCGGTCTGCTGCCGCCAAATATCATAGATGATGGGTGCCTTGTGAGTCTCTTTATCTCTTCGGCCAGCTCCTGGTATCTATAGCTGAGTTCCTGCAGATCTATCTTGAGCGGCCTTAAAGCAGATTTGATGTCGAACTCTCCACTTCTGACTCTTTTGTCGATATCTCTGGCCAGCCTTGACGCGTTTTCGCTAGCTTTGCCAATGTTTTTCAGTATCGGTTCGGTCTTTTTGATCAGGTTTTTGACGGAGCCGCCGAATTCGTCAGAGAGTTCGATTATTCTGTCTTCTACATCGATTATCTTCGAGGAGGCCTTGCCTATGTTCTCCATTATTTTGTCGAGATTGGAGATGTTTTTTTCCGAGACGATCTTTTTGAATCTCTCTATCGCACTATTTATGCTGTCGAGTATCATCGGTACATTTTCAGAGAGTCCTCCGATTAGAGATTTTTTGGAGGGTATCACCGCTACTTTGCCTTTTTCGGGTTTCAGTTTACTGCTCTTTTTTCCTCCTCCGACGATATCCACGAAAGAGAGCCCGGTTACGCCTTCGGGTTTGAGGATGGTGCGCATATCTCTGGTGATGGGTGTACCGGATTCGAGTTTCAGACTCACCCTGACCAGTCTGGGATTTTCGGGAACTATCTCTATCGACTCCACTCTGCCAACCTCCACGCCGTTGAGCTTGACTGAAGAATCCACACTCAGACCGCTTATGGATTCGTGAAAATAGGTTACATATCTGTCGTAGCTTTTTTCAAATCCATATCTTGCAAGCCAAAAACCGAAAAATACGACTCCAGCCGAAAAGAGCAGCACAAAGAGACCGACGACGGTATAGTTTATTCTGCTATACATCGATCCCCCTTTCGCCGCTTTTTATGCATTCCATTTTAGCAGCAAATCGTTTTGAAGTGTATTCGTTTTTGAAAAATCTATCTATGAAAGGGTGCTTCGTAGATAGAACATCAGCAAGAGTACCGTACGCTATGACCTTCTTGTCGGCCAGTATGGCCATCTTGTCGACTATCGAAAATATAGTATCGAGATCGTGTGTGATCATCACTACAGTGATATCCAGAATATCTCGCAGATCCTCTATCAGGCGGTCGAAAGCCCGTGCTCCTATAGGATCCAGTCCCGATGTGGGTTCATCCAGAAAGAGCAGCCTGGGTTCCATCGCCAATGCTCTTGCGAGCGCGACTCTCTTGACCATTCCGCCGCTCAGCTCCGAAGGGTATAGGGAGGCCGCTCTGTATGGCAGTCCTACCATATCCAGCTTCTCTTTGACTATTTGTTCCATCAAATTCGTGGAGATGGAGGTGTACTCCCTGATTGGCAGCAGTATGTTTTCGGCGGCAGTGAGGGATGTCAGAAGCGCGCCGAACTGAAAGAGTACCCCCCATCTTTTTCTCAGCAGCTGCCTCTGGGCGTAGTCGGTCTCTTTCAGATCGTATCCGAGTACCTCTATTTTGCCTTCACTGGGCTCCTGAAGCATTATTATCTCTTTCATCAGGACGGATTTGCCGGCTCCACTCTCTCCGAGCAACGCGAATATCTCTCCCTGTTTTATATCCAGATCGACACCGTCATGGACGATATTGTCTCCAAATCTGGTGACGATACCTCTCATTTTTACAACGCTTTCGCTCACAGTCCCAGCTCCGTGTAGATCACCGAAAAGATAGCGTCGCACGCGATGACGAAAAATATGGCATGTACCACACTCGCGGTCGTTTCTATGCCTATGCTTTCGGTATCTCTGGTGACCCTGAAACCGTGAAAGCATCCGGTAGCCGCTATTATCAGAGCGAAAAACGGCCCCTTTATCATCCCCAGTATATATTCGTTCACCCCAAGCTCCTGCTGCAATCTATCCAGGAAAAGCGAATAGGAGATATCGACCTGCAGATTGCTGATCACCATGCCTGACACTATTCCTACAATGTCCGAAAAAAATATGATAAGAGGCATCGATATAGACAGCGCAACGAGCCTGGGAAGCACAAGGAAAAAGTATGGATCGAAACCCATCGTCCTCATGGCATTGATCTCTTCGGTGATCTTCATGGTGCCTATTTCGGCAGTATAGGATGAGGCGCTTCTGCCGGCTATGACGATGGCGGTTATCATCGGGCCCAGCTCTCTGGTCATCGCTATACCTATCGATTCGACGATGTATATGTCTGCTCCAAATCTACTCAGCTGCACGAGCCCCTGGTATGCCAGTACCAGCCCGATGAGCATGGAGGTCAATCCCACGATAAATAGAGAGTTGAATCCGGACTTCTCTATATGGTAGATCGTTTCGCGAAATCTGAAATTGTGAGGTTCTTTGAGCAGGCGCAGTGAGCTTACCACCACTTCGCCGGTAAAAGCCATGAATTTCCCTATCGCTTTGAACTCCTCTATCGTGGCTTTGCCGATATTGTGCAGCAGCCCCTCTCTCCTCGATGGGAGCTTCCCGGAACGCGACTGTCTGGAGACGATGGATATCATCTTTTTCTGCTTAGTGTTCAAGCCTGATATTCCGGCTTTTCCACATCTGCTTCTCAGCTGCTCCTGCAGATCCAGCAAGAGCAGTATCCCCGTACTGTCGAACTCCCCGACTCCTTCAAAATCGATTTCAGCGCTTTTGCATTTGGGTACATCGATTCTTTTGAGGCTCTTTTCTATCTCCGCGGCCGTATATATCGTCCAGTCGCCTCTGCACACGCAGCGGAGCGAGCCATTTTCGACGATTGTCTCTATATGCTTTTTCATCGCTTGATTATATCACATGGCTGACGGACAGCGGGAGTCACTTGACGGCACTTCTGAATTTGTCGGTCATCTCCGGTTTGTGAAGTATCTCCATCAGATCGCTCAACCTGACTTCTACCCCCAGCATATTCATATAGATCACATAGTTGGCCAAAACCTTTTTGCCGTAGTGGTTAGCCTGGCCGTTTTCTATCCGCTCGAGACTCAACCATGGTTCATAGTCGCTGTTGGTGTGAAAAAAGTTTTTTCTGCGGATGAGTCTTTTGGTGAAACCGATGCCGGCATTGTACGCGTAGGCGATAAAGAGGGGATGTCTGAGCCATTTCGTGAGATAGTTCATATGTTCGTTGGCGTAGACTATAGCCTTTTTGGGATCGAACATATCGTTGTAGTCGATCTTTTCATGGCGTATTTTGGCTATATGCTTGACGAGAAACGGCATGATCTGCATCATGCCCAGCGCATAGGATCTGGATACCGATGCAGGAATAAATCTGCTCTCCTGTCTGGCGATGGCATAGAGTATCGCCTGTCTGCTTTTTGGCAGCTTCTTGACTATGTTACGATATGGCATGGGAAAATACTGTACCGTATCTCTGCTCTCTTTGTTTTTTATATAGGTGTATATTCCCACGGTCTCCGCTTTTTTGAATCTTTCTGCCAGCTTTCCCAGATCGACACCGGGCGTGAAAATTTTTCTTTTCAGTCTACTCCACTCTATGGGATCTTTTATATCGAAGCCGCCGACACCGCCGGAGGGAAGCGACAGTTTCGGAATCTTTGGGTATGGCATATCGAGTATGTCTCTGGCTGCCAGAGTGTATATGTTTATATCGTAGCTCTTCGCGAGTCTCTTGAGTACCTTTTTCTTTTTGGATACCTGCCACGCCCAAAAAAGCGCTTTGTCGGCATCCTCTCTTTTGGGCGCCTTGCTTGCCGCAGCCAAAAAGTATTGATAGGATATACTCTTTTTGCCCAGATAGAGAGCGTAAAAGCCGAGGCGAGTCAATGTTTTGCTGTCGATAGCGTTCTGTTTTTGGGGAGGGTAGAGCAGCGCTTTTTTCATCATGGGAAGATTTTCGCGCATTATGTACCTGATGGATCTGCCAAAGCCGGCAGCTTTGCAGAGCATATCCCACTCCGATCTGTCCAGCCGATGATCCAGCTTTCTCCTGCCTTTTTTGCCGCTGCTGTTAAACACGAAAAGTTTCTCTTCAGGAGAGAGGGCCATCCATTTGCCCAGCGGATCTTTGTCATTGAACACCGCTTTGCGCAGCGCGATCATCTTTTTGTATCGGGCTTTTTCCGCCGCCGTGACCTTTCTGCCGTGTCTGCGCGAAGCAACACGCGGTGGATTCTTGCCGGTCTTTTTTCTGTAGGCGGTTCTGAGCAGCTTGTTGATGTGGGAAGCCTCACGGATGACTCTTTTGGCATCCTTTTTGGAGGTGGATCTCTGCGATATGTACCTCCAGATGAAATAGTCCTTCTCCACGCCTCTGGGCATACGATGAATATCGGCATAGCTGTATGTCGCGGCCTGGAGAATGCCGACAAAGAGCAAAAGCAGTATCAGGTATCTCGCCCTCAAAGCATCGATCTCCGTACGAGTATCTCGATGAACTGCAGAGCCAGCAGGAGTACGAGAGGCGAAAGATCCAGACCGGAAACGACTACGAACGGCATCTTGCGTCTTATCCATTCAAAAACCGGTTCGGTCAACTTGTAGAGTGCCTGTACGACGGGATTATACGGATCCGGTCTCACGAAACTCAACAGAACGGCTATGATGACCACCCAAATGTATATGTTTATGACAGTGAGCACTATCTGTGCCAAAGCGTATATCAGGACCGACATCTTGCTACCTCCGTTAAATATGGTCTGATCAGTGTATATATTTTATCCGGTTCCGGTCCCTCATTGGTTCCGGTCAACAGTATTTTCAGCGGTTCGACGAGCTCCTTTTCGTCTATC
>CAZYUW010000087.1:0-9794 GCA_964650685.1 uncultured Nitratifractor sp. | reverse complement strand
TGACAGAAAAACAAAGGGGTCAGGTGATAATGATAACCTATTTAATATTTGGGGTCAGACCCTTTCGGCCAGGGTACACGTACCACGAAAGGATTGCATTAGCGGGTGCGACCGGGGGGGGTGTTTACAGGATCAGCATGGCGTCGCCGTAGCTGTAAAAGCGGTACTGTTTTTGGATCGCTTCGTGGTAGAGTTGCAGGGTTTTTTCGCGTCCAATGAAGGCGGCGACGAGCATGATCAGTGTGCTTTTTGTTGTTCCCATCATCATTTTGCTATTTCGAGGTGGTCTGGATTTTGATCAGATCAAAATGCCCCTGCGGCCTGATTCTACTTTTAGAAGTGATGGAAAATGAGGGGATTACCCAGTCGGGGTTGGGGTCACTATACTGTTTCAATAGAGAGCGAGAATGCCGCTCTAGACAATCTCAACATGCCCTTATCGGCAAACCGGTTGAGAAGGTCATGATTGGAAAGTATATACTATAAATACAATTTTCCCATATATCGATAGAGCGAAATCATCTGCTACAAAGCAAGCCATCTCTTTCGACCTTGTCTAATCGTACGCAATTCTTTTTACTATAGATTGAATACTGTTCTTGTCGAAAGGTTTTGGCATATGCTCGTCGTAACTATCACCAAGATTATCGACTGCGTTGGGATCTCCTGTAATAGATATTACATATGTATCTGAAAAGTTATTTTTCTATTCTTCTTATGTCTGCTAAAGCTTTTTTACCTATATCCCGATCAAAGTCACCCAGTTGCCCCTTTTTCCATTTTGCATTTGCGCTTCTGACAAGAAATAACTTTTTTATGACAGCTCCTTTATTTGTATCTGACTATATCGAGAGGCTCTGGAGCCACAAACTCCATGTCGAGTAAAGATATTTTTTTCGCATGCAGTAAAATTCGTCTGGCCAATGTTCTACTTCCATACAACTCGTCACCGACCACAGGATGCCCCTCATGCGAGAGATGGACTCTTATCTGATGAGTGCGACCGGTATCGATCTCGATGCGCACTTTGCTCTTTTTGCCCTGTATCTCGTCAGGATAGACTCTGGTGATGGCAGTTTTGCCGATCTTTTTGTCCACTCTGGATAGCGCCCTGCCCTTTTTTATCGTATGTATCGGCATATCTATGGTCATCGCTTCGGCCACTTTGCCTTCCACCCACGCCACATACTCTTTTGTCACATCTCTTTTTCTGAAAGCCTCTATGGCTTTTTTCGCGAATTCTTCATTTCTGGCAAGCAGAAGAACACCACTGGTCTCCCTGTCAAGCCTGTGCAACAATCTGCTTCCTTCTATGGCGCGTTCTATTTCGATACTCTCTATGAAAGGAGGCTTGTTGACGACAACGATATCTCTATCCTGATAGATGATCTCCGTATCTGCTGGTTTCTCGATCCTGAATCTCGTATCCTCCGGCATCGACGCTCTTGCTATTTTGACCTTTCTCTCTCCAGCATAGACCAGGCCACGATCGATCAGCTCTTTAGCCTTTTTGTTGGATATCGACTCTTGTCTCGCCAGCAACTTGTAGGCCTTTTCCATATCAGATACCTTTCCTGTTCGAAGCTTCCGTTTTCGGGATATTTTTATCTATGTCTCTTTCCACCTCTTTGACAAAATCGAGAAATCTCTCCGTCACAGGAAAATCGAGCACCTTGATCCTGCCACTCTCTCCGCTTTTGAAGAAAATATCCGTTTTGGGGATTTTGAAATATTTGGATAAAAACCTGATCAGCTCTCTGTTCGCGGCCCCCTCTACCGCTGCTGCCGCGATTCTGATTTTTATAGCGTCGTCACCATAGACACCAGCGAACTCGCTTTTGCCGGCGCCGGGCTGGGCTTTTACTTTCATAGAAACTCGATTTTCATTTATCGTGTAAAACATTGCAAATATCCCTGTAGATGAGCTCGGCTGGATCGGAGTCGGATTCTATTCTGGCATATGGCAGAGAATCGTGCTTTTTCAAAACCTCTGCCAGCTCATCTTTTTCGCAAATCGTAATACCCTCGATTTTTGAAAAAAGCTCTTTTTGATTGAAATAGTGAGGGCCGGAGATGATTTTGCAAGAAAAGCGTGCCGCCTCGGCCGCGTTGTGTCCGCCATGAGGTTCGAACGCCCCACCCATTACTACTATATCGCTCACTGCCATACAGCTTTGCAGTTTGCCCATCGCGTCGATCATTACAATATCGGCATCGCCTATACGCCCGGTTTCGGAAAAGCGGGCACACCTGAAACCTTGACTTTTAGAGTGCTTTTCAATGATATCGTAAACCCTGTCGAACCTCTCCGGGTGCCTGGGAACCACTATCAGTCTATAAGAGCCACTGGCATGATCCAGTTTGCCAAAAGCGTCCAGAATAAGCCCTTCTTCATTTTCATGGGTGCTCGCAGCGCATATATTCAAAACATCTGTCGAGTCGATCTCTATGGGATCAACGGGGCCGCCGATATGAGAAAATTTTATATTGCCGACCACCTTTACATCTTTGGCCCCCAGTTCAACGAGTCTGCTTCTATCGTCTTCGGATTGGGCGTAAATGTGATCTATTTTGTCGAATATGCGTCTATACAGCCATTTGAAGGCTTTGTATCTCGGAAACGATCTTTCGGAAATCCTGGCGTTGATCAAAAATGTGGCCGCGCCTCTATCTCTGGCTAAATGAAAGAGTAGATACCACAACTCCGCTTCTGCCACGATCAAAGCTTTCTGTGATCCGATCCATATATGGAGCAGTGGCTCGAAAGGTAGATAACGGCTGTGGTTTTTAGACAGTCGAGAAATGATCTCATATCCGGTCTGAGTGGTAGTGCTCAGTCTAATTTCGGATGGATCGAATTTCTCCACAAGAGGTTTTATAGCTTTGGCTTCACCGTAACTGCACGCGTGAAACCATATACCGTCTCTCTCTAGAGGAGGATTGTTCCACAAAAAAAATCTGGAAGGCAAAGATCTGCGGTATTTCTCTTTCGTTATAAAAAGCAGAATAAAGGGTATCGCCGCGATATACAGCAACGAAAGCGATATTGTATAGATAGCACGAAACAACTACATCATGCCTGCTGATTTATTGCTTCTTCGAGATAGAGTATTCTTCCACAGTGGGGGCATGTCACTATCTCTTCTCCTCTAATGACATCCGAATATGTCTTGTCGCTGATTTTCAGATAGCATCCATAGCATGCCTGCTTCTTCACCTGTACTACCGCTGTGTTTCCAGCCCATTTGCGGATCTTTTCATAGAACGAGAGTATCTTTTGGTCCATTTTTATGACGATCTGCTCACGCTCTTTATACAGGATCTCTTTCTCTTTCTCTATGTTTTCGAGCTCCTCTTTGGACTCCTCTTTGACTCTTTCAACCGCTTCTCTCAACTCGACAACCTTCTCCTCCAGCTCCTGGAGATCCTCTTTTTTTATGGAGTTGGCCTTGTCCAGCCTCGCTATCTCTTCGTTTGCGAAAGTCATCTTCTCTTTGGCTATCTCCTCCTCCAGAGAGAGTGCCTTCATCTCTTTTTCCGTGGAAATCTCGGCGGTTTTTCTCTGGATCGACTGAAGCTGATCACCAAGTGCCTTGATCTGCTCTTCGTATGTCGAAATTTTACTCTCGTTCTCTTCTATATGTTTTTTCAGTGCATCTATCTTAGTTTCGACGGAATCAACTCTTTTTTGCTCTTTGTCGATTTTGGACTGTACGGCGTCTATACGAGGTATAAAACTATCGAGTTTTTTGTCGGTATCGGAAAGAGTCACCAACTCTTTGACATATTTGTTCAATTGCTATCCTTTTAGGCAGGCAGTAAACACCCACCGGTGTTCCATTCTCATTATGAAGCAAACGGACTTTCAAATGGCGTGATTATAACCGAAATCCGTATTTTTTTCAATACAGGATATATCACTTCCGGAAAGAAGCGCTCACTCTCCCAGTGCCCCACATCAACCAGCATCATATCCTGTGATTTGGCTTTGACGGCATCGTGGTATTTGATATCTCCGGTCAAAAAACAGTCCGCGTCGACCTCGTCCATCATGGAAGCTCCGGCTCCGCTGACAAAGGCTACCGTTTCGATCTTCTTTTTTTTGTTGACAAATCTTGGAGATTTCATATCGAGTCTATCCGCTATCCGGGATAAAATCTCATCTGCGTTCCACGAACCTTTCGCCCGACAGATAAATCCGTTTTCATCGAACAGATCGAAACCCAATATATTTTCGAAAACATATCTGTTCAAATGGGTCTTGTCAAAATTGGTATGCATCGCTATTACCGAATCTCTTTTCAGAATGAGTTTTTCAATGAGATTCGACGGATATCTGGAGAAATCCAGACTATCCAGCTTGCCGAATATAAGAGGGTGGTGCACTACAAAAAGAGTATTGCTCTCACTCTCATCGACTATCTTTTCATCCAGATCGAGAGACAAAACTATTCTGTCTACCTCTCTTTTGGGATCCCCTACCTGCAGACCGCTGTTGTCCCACGGCTCCTGAAGCTCGAATGGACTTATCTCATCAAGCAACCCATATATCTCCTCTATTCTCACACTGCTCCTTTTTTTCGATTTACGACTCTCCTCTTGTACGCTTCAGGCGTTCACACTCCTGCTCTTTGTATAACTGCGCGCACCCTTTGGACAGATCCCTTATTTTTAGGATATAGTTTTGTCTTTGAGCCTGTGAAATCGCTTTTCTCGCGTCGAGTATATTGAACAGATGTGAAGCGATCATGCATTGATCGTAAGCCGGCAGGGGGAGACCGGCATCCAGGCAGGCTTTACACTCCGATGCCGCATCGTCAAAATGGGAAAAGAGTTTTCCGGTATCGGCTATTTCGAAATGGTATTTGCTGAATTCGAACTCTCCCTCTCTGTGAACATCCGCATAGGTAACGACCTGATTTCCGTTTCGATTCCAAACGATATCGAATACCGATTCGACTCCCTGCAGATACATGGCCAACCTCTCTGTTCCATATGTGATTTCGACAGCCACCGGATCACACACTATGCCTCCCACCTGTTGGAAATATGTAAACTGAGTAACCTCCATACCATCGAGCCAAACCTCCCATCCAAGCCCCCACGCGCCCAGAGTGGGTGACTCCCAGTTGTCTTCGACAAACCTGATATCGTGCTCCATCAGATCGAGCCCCAGATACTCCAGTGACTTCAGATAGAGATTCTGTATATTGTCCGGGGATGGCTTGATAAGAACCTGAAACTGATAGTACGCACCCAAACGATTGGGGTTTTCACCATATCTTCCATCAGTCGGACGGCGGGACGGAGCCACATAAGCGCTTGCCCATGGAGTGGAGTCCAAAGAGCGCAGCAAAGTGGCAGGATGAAAAGTGCCCGCGCCTGCGGGAAGATCATAGGGCTGAACGATAGTACAACCCTGCTCCGCCCAAAATTGCTGAAGTTTGAGCAGAAGGTCGGAAAAAGTCAACATACATATCCTTATTTAACGCTATTTCAAATCGAGCAGTTTATCTATCCTGGCCTGATCGAATCCGCAAATCCACTGCGATCCTATCAGTACCGCCGGAACACCTCTGCATCCGTGTCTCTCACAATCTTTTGCAGCTTTGCGATCTTTTGAGATATCTATCTCTTTGAATCTCACTTTGTTTTGACGAAAATAGTTTTTGGCCCTTGTGCACCAGACACAACCTGGTCCTGTAAAAAGTATCACGGTTTTTTGTCTTTTTCTATCTTCTGACATACGAAACCTCCCTGAATCGAACTTTTTTCTCAAAGAATCACTTCGATCTCTTTGCTGTCGAGTTCAACTTTTTTCGCTTTGCTTATGCGATCTTCCTGCAATTTGACCTTCAACTCATCATCACTCAATGCCAATATCTGTATAGCCATATATGCCGCGTTGACCGCGCCGGCCTTTCCTATAGCCACCGTACCGACCGGCATGCCGGCAGGCATCATGACGGTACTAAGCAGGGCGTCTTCTCCCCTGAGCTCTCCGCTCGCCATCGGAACGCCTATGACGGGTTTGGTCGTAGCCGCGGCAACCGCGCCGGCCAGATGGGCAGCCATACCGGCCGCCGCGATAAACACCTGTGAACCCTTCTTTTCGGCTTCGGCGATATAACTCTTTGTTCTTTCCGGAGACCTGTGCGCCGAAGAGATGATTATCTCATACGCGACACCGAATTTTTTCAGAGTTTCCGCGCACTCTTTCATCACTTCATAATCGCTCTTGCTGCCGATGATTATTGATACAAATTTCATGTCTTCTCCTTGCAGACCAAAAGGTTCTTCTATAGTTACGCTCCGGCCATCGATCGAGACTTACGCTTTTTCCGCGCCTTTTGGTGTATAACGCTGATGAGCGGAGCACTCCGTTACAAGACCTTTCTTTGTCCTGGCCTCATCGATCCCTCTGCGCAAAATCGTATATCCAGGAAATTTTGCAGGGAGTATTATATCATTTAAATCTCCACTATGGATACATTCAAACTCTTTGCCGCTTTTGGAAACAATCTTGTAGATATGCAGTCTCCATTTTCCGTCATCGCCAAGCTCTATTTTTCCATATTCGTTTTCCATTTCGTCGAGAACGGCACCAACCGGCAAAACGATCTCGACGATATCCCCGACACAAGTTTTGTCTTTGCATCTCCATGAAAGTCCATCTTCGTTCACCATCGCGGCGACCTGATGGGTACCATCCCGTATCGTGAAACCGGTAGATTGTGTATCGTTTCTTTCGAAAGGTCTCGAAATGAGATACGCATCGGTAAAACCTCTGTTTTGTGTGGTCTCCAGCTCTTTTTGGTATTTCCGTGAATCAAAATTTCCACTCTCGTAGTCATCGATCGCTTCCCTGTAAGCTCTGGTGACTATCGCGGTATAGTATGGAGATTTCGTTCTTCCTTCTATCTTGAGAGAATCCACGACTCCGCTGCTCAAAATTTCATCGATATGAGAAGCAAGATTCATATCTTTGGCATTCATGATATATGTTCCCACCTCACTCTCCTCTTCGAGCCTGAATGTCGTACCGCTCTCTGGATTGTGGGCGTATATCTCGTAAGGAAATCTGCAATCATTGGCACAACTCCCCCTGTTGGGAACCCTCCCCGTCTGTAATGCCGAAATTAGACATCTGCCGCTGTAGGCAAAACACATCGCTCCATGCACGAAGATCTCCAGCTCAAGGTCCGGCAGAGCGTTCTTGATCGCCTCTAGATCTTTCAGGCTGATCTCCCGCGCGGCTATGATCCTGCTGACACCCATATCGTAATATACCTGAGCATCGTACACATTCATGACATTGGCCTGCGTCGAAAGATGCACAGGGATATCTGGAGCGATTTTACGCGCCATGCGCACCACTCCCGGAGAAGCGACTATAAAGGCGTCTGGTTTCAGCTCTGCCATTTTGGATATATGTCTTTCGTAGGATCCAAGCTGAGAATTGAATGGAAAACCGTTTACGGTACAGTATATCTTCTTGCCCTGTCGATGGACATAGGAAACCGCTTCCGCAAAACTCTCATCATCGAACTCTTTGCCCGAACGAATCCTTAGAGAAAAACTGCTTGGACCACCATATACGGCATCCGCTCCATACGCAAGCGCCAATTTCAGTTTTTCCGGATTGCCCGCCGGAGAGAGAAGCTCTACGAAACGAGACATTTTTTTCCTTTGTGACGAACAGCATAGATCGATATGGACAGGGCTGCTCCGCAATACCCTCCGCATCGAGGAGGATACAATCCGGAGAATCCTGTTCGAGCATCGTTGTGTTCGTGTGTTTGGAAGATATTTTACACTAAAGGGGGTAAAGGTGAGTTTGGGTACACTTTTTGCATGAGATATGCGAAATACATATTTGCGACAACATGGCTGTTCATATCGATATGTTTTGGTGGCGCCATAACGGAGTACAAAGCTGTTTTTTCATGTTTTGAAGGTAAAAATGGCGGTGAGTTCGCTCTGATTCGAACTTTTGTCGACTCTAATCGCTCTATGGGTCTGGTGGTAGATACGAAGAGCTTGAAAACCCATATCGTTCCCTTGCCGCAAAGTGCTTCTTTACATACCTGTAAAGACTCCAGATATCTCGAAATACTGCAACACTCTTCCGATTATCCGTATCCGCTGCAGAACGATGGTATCACCAAGGGTAAAAACGGTATCTACCTGACCACCGATCTGTGCCCGTCGTCAAAAAACGGCTACGAAGGAAGACTGTACAGATATTTGCCGCTGAAACTGTCGAAACCGGTAGCTCTGACGATATTTGTGACAAAAAGATGGATAGAAAAACATCTTGATTCGATGAGGGAGTTAGAGAGAATGAACATAGATGGAAATCTATCCATAGTCTGGGGAAACCACACGGCATACCACCACTATCATCCCGGAATGCCACTCAGAGCCAATTTCGTTCTCTCCCCTGAAGAGAATCTGACAGAAGATATACTGGAACTGGAGACAACTCTAATCGAACGGGGAGATACGCCATCCATATTTTTCAGATTTCCCGGTCTCGTTTCAGATCGAGCCTCTATAGAGACCGTATCCGGTCTGGGGCTTGTGACGATTGGAAGCGATACCTGGCTGGCAAAAGGTGAAAATATCCACAACGGCTCCATCGTGCTGGTTCATGGAAACGGCAATGAAACAGTCGGTATCGATATACTGTTGCGACTGATAGAAAAAGGGGTTGTAAAAAAAGTGGAATCTATACTGAATATTCAACCTGAGAGCAAAAAAAACAGGGAGTCTCCATGATTGCAGATCTTCACAATCATACATATAGATGTGGGCATGCGGAAGGAAGCGCGGAAGAGTATATCCTCAAAGCTGTCGAGCTGGGAATTGACATCTTTGGATTCAGCGACCACGCTCCGATGGATTTCGATCCTGAATACCGTATGGATTTCAGCGAAATGGAAGCCTATGAATCGGAGATAAGAAGTCTCGCGCGGAGATACTCGGACAAAATAGATATCAGACTGGGGTATGAAGTGGACTGGTTGCCCGGTCACATGGACGAGAGGGTTTTGAACGCCGATGTGGACTATCTGATAGGCTCGGTACATTTTCTTGACACTTGGGGATTCGACAATCCTGAATTCATCGGAGAGTATGCACGAAGAGATGCGGATGAGATATGGGAAAGCTATTTTAGCGCGATCAAAGAGATGGCCGCGAGCGGACTTTTCGATATAGTGGGACATCTGGACCTGATAAAAATATTCGAATACTACCCAAAAAAACCTATAGAGAGTTATGCCGGAGAAGCTCTGGACGAAATAGCGGCATATTCGATGGCGATCGAGATAAATTCGGCCGGATTGAGAAAACCGGTCAAGGAGCAATACCCTTCCTCATCGCTGCTCAAAATGGCATTTGAAAGAGATATACCCATAACATTCGCTTCGGACGCTCACAAACCCGAAGATGTAGGATACGAAATGGATAAAATGGTGCGTCTGGCCCGTTCGGCAGGCTACACTCACGCGGTCTCGTTCAAAAACAAAAAAATGATATTGCACAATTTTTAGGCAAAGCGACGATAGCATATTTCCGGAAACTAAGCTATAATGTTTCATCAACCAATATTCAGGAGGAGTCAGAATGGGAAAATTTGTAAACAGTATTGATGAGTTTTTCGCTTTTTGCGAAGATAATGAGGTAGAGTTCGTAGACCTGCGTTTTACCGATATCAAAGGTGCCTGGCATCATCTGACCTACAGATTGGGCGCCATAGATGCCGATATGTTAGAGAACGGTTTTCCTTT
>CAZYUW010000086.1:0-6353 GCA_964650685.1 uncultured Nitratifractor sp. | reverse complement strand
TATTTTCCTCGATGCCAATGTGCTGGCAGATATCTATGATGAGACACGCCCTTTCTGTATGGAGAGCAGAAAAGCGGTCAAGTTTGCCCTTTCAGATAAAGAGGTTGAGCTCTATACCTCGTGCGATATCGTAACGACACTTTATTACATCTATGCCAAAAGAGAGAGGGAAAAGGCGTTGGATTATATTATAGAAGTGAATGGATGGTGTGAAGTCGTGGCATTTGGCAATAGTGAAGTGACCAAAAGCTGTCGCCTGATGAGACAGAACAGCCGCTTTGTTGATCTGGAAGATACCATCCAGTATGTGATGGCAAAAAAGATCGATTCCGATCTGATCCTAAGCAATGATCGGCATTTTGTCAGCGACGGGATACCTTTGATGTCCACAAAGGATTTTTGTAAAGAGGCAGGGATATGAGAGTACCCTAAACAAAGGGGTTAGGCGTTGAATATCCACTCTCGCCCCTCAACTTTGTTGCTTTGAAGTTTCAAATCCTTTTCATCCATCTTTGTGTTCTATCTATTTTTGTATCTACGGTATGCAGTATCTATGGAGGATATCGTCGTACGACTCTATCCTGCGGTCTCTCAGAAACGGCCATATATCCCTCACGGATTCTGTGCGAGAGAGATCTATCTCTATAAGCAGTCTCTGAGCTCTATCTTTGGAGGCTTGTGCGATGATCTCCCCCTGTGCTCCGCAGGCGAAACTCCCTCCCCAGAAGCGGATACCGTCCAGACAGCCTGTGGGATCGGCTTCGAATCCCACTCTGTTGCATGAGAGTACGGGTATGCCGTTGGCTATCGCGTGCGAACGCTGTATGGTGCGCCAGCTCTCGAACTGCCTCTCTTTTTCGGCGTCGTCATCTCTGTCGAAGCACCCTATCGCTGTAGGATAGATCAGTATCTGTGCGCCCTTGAGTGCCATGATGCGGGCTGCCTCGGGATACCACTGGTCCCAGCACACCAGCACTCCCAGTCTGCCCAGCGAAGTATCGACAGGCTCGAATCCGATATCTCCTGGAGTGAAGTAGAACTTTTCGTAAAATCCCGGATCGTCTGGTATGTGCATCTTGCGGTAGATGCCCGCCCTGGAGCCGTCCGAGTCGAAGACAACGGCGGTGTTGTGGTATAGTCCCGGCGCTCTTTTTTCGAAAAGCGAAGCCACGAGCACTACCCCGTTGTCGGCTGCCACGGTGCTCCAGCGGGCGATATCGTCTTTGTAAGTGTCGGCATATCTGAAAAACGCGGTATCTTCACTCTGGCAGAAGTATTCGCTCTGATGCAGCTCCTGCAGCACTATCAGCTCGGCTCCGTCTCTCGCCGCGCGCTCTATCTCGGAGATCGTGCTTTCGATCATGCTCTCTTTGTCACCGGTGTATTTTTGCTGCAAAAGAGCCGCTTTCATGAATCCTCCTCAATAGTTTATCTGCATGGTCGAGCAGTGCAGGCTGCCCCCTTCGGCGCTCAGCGACAGAGATGGTATCGGAATGATCTCTCTGCCTGGAAACGATCCTCTCAGTATATCTCCCGCCTCCCTGTCGTGCCTGTCCCCGTATGTGGGGTAGAGCACCGCCTTGTTGCTTATGAGAAAGTTGGCGTACGACAGCGGCATTCTTTTGCCCTCGTCCCCGTAGGCGGCGTCGCACATCGGCAGCGGGACGAGTTTGTAGGGCTTGCCCTCTGCCGTGCGGAACGAAGCGAGCTGCTCCTCCATCAGCGATAGCTCTTCGTAGTGTTCGTCCGACGGATCGTCGCATCGGATATAGAGTATCGTCTCCCTGTCGGCGAAGCGGGCAAGCATATCTATATGGCCGTCGGTATCGTCTCCGGACAGGTATCCATGATCGAGCCAAAGTATGCGTCTGGCCCCGATATGGGCGCGCAGTACCTCTTCGACCTCCTCTTTGCTCAACCCTCCGTTTCTGTTTGGGTTGCACAGGCACGAAGATGTGGTAAGCACAGTGCCCTCTCCGTCGCACTCTATCGAGCCCCCTTCGAGAGTGAACTCCACTCTCTTTATCGGGGTGGTACCGAAGTATCCCTTTTTGCCAAGGTATCTGCCGACAGCATCGTCAAGCTCCGCCTCGTATTTGCCTCCCCAGCCGTCGAATCTGAAATCCAGCAGCACTTTTCCTTCACTGCTGTCGGCGGAGAGAGGCGCGTAGTCTCTGGTCCATGTGTCGTTGTAGTCGCATTCGATGAATATGATATTCTGTTTGGAGCAAAAGAGATCGTCGATATCGCTTTTTTTACGGCAGAGCAGATATACAGGCTGCGAGTAGGCGATGGCCTGGGCGATCTTGACAAAAGGCGTGCGGGAGTCGCGCAGACCCCTCCTGGCCCAGTCGCTCCCTTCGTGCGGCATAGCCACCATAACCGCCTTTTGCGCTTCCCACTCGGCTCTGAGGCGTATCACTCTCCGTCCCCTTTCAGTCGAGATCGCATCTGCCGCTGCTTTTGCCTTCGCTGTTCTCTCTGATGGACTTGACTATCTCTTTAGCCGTCATATAAGAGAGTGCCACCGTAACGATCGCGGCGAACGCGATAATTGTATTTAGCCACACTGTCAGCCTCCGATAACGCTTGTTCGAAAGAGTTTAGCAGCACTTTACTTAAACCCGGACAATGTGTTCGGCCTGACTCCATCCGTGTCTGTCGTCGACGCCATGGGGGATTCGCCACAAATCCCGATGCGTCCGAAACGGATTTTGTCGCGAAGTCAGGGTCGAACGAAACACCGATACCAAAAGGCGCTTTCGAGGTTTCTGGGTGCTCATCGGGCGATTTTTTCCTGGTCGGTCGTTTAATGAGATATAATTCGCTATGGCATTTATCACTATAGACAGAAAAAATCTTTTTCGCAATCTGGATCTGTTGTGCGCCAGAGCCGGCGACAAAAACAAGATAGCCGCGGTACTCAAGGACAACGCGTACGGACACGGTCTGGATATCGTGGCGCGGCTCGTGAGCGAATACGGTATCCGTGAAGCTGTCGTGATATCATACGACGAAGCTCTAAAGATAGAAAAACTCTTCGACAATATACTGGTGCTTGATGACAAGCCCCGAGCGCGAAAAGCGCTCTCTTTCGCGGTGACAAGTATCGACACGCTCGAAGATGTCGATCCCGAAGCGCGTATAGAGTTGAAGATCGATACAGGCATGCGTCGCAACGGTATCGTGATGGACGAGATGGAGAAGGCTGTCGAAATCATAAAACGCAGAGGATTGAATCTGACGGGGGTCATGACCCACTATCGCAGTGCCGACGAACTCGGCAGCGGGTTCTATTGGCAGAAGAAGCGCTTCGAATCGGTCGTTGATTTTTTCAGATCCCAATCTTTGAGTGATCTGCGTTTTCACTCGTGCAATTCAGCGGCTTTGCTGCGTAAAAATGGTACGCTGGACGAAGACCTCGCGCGTACCGGCATAGCCATCTACGGTTATAGCGAGCTTCCGGAGTGCTTTGGCGCCGCGCCTCTGTATCCAGTAATGAAACTCTGGGCCGAGAGGGTCTCGACGAGGAGATTGAAAAAAGGGGAGAGAGTGGGCTATGGCGGCGAGTTCGAGGCGCCGCGCGACATGGTCGTATCCACTTATGATCTCGGATACGGCCACGGCTGGCCCAGAGGAGATGCCAGCCGTCCCTATCGTCTGCCCGACGGCCGGCCTCTGCTTGGCAGGGTCTCCATGGATTTCATCTCCGTCGAAGGAGAGGATGAGACGATATGCGTGATGGACGATGCCAAGCGGGCTGCCGCGCAGTTCGGGACGATCAGTTACGAGATGACGACGGCCCTCTCCGCGGATATAGAGAGGAGGATCGTATGAAAAAGGGTATGGTATCGACAGTGGCGACTATCGCGACGCTTTTGCTGCTTCACGGGTGTCTCTCCGTTTATGGCCCCTACAAGGTGAGCAAAAGCCTCTATCTGAACAAAAAGATGCTCAAGTTCATCGTGGACAATGGAGTGCCTTACCGCGCGGTAGCGCTTGGAGACGGAGGCAGATTGCACTACTGGAGATCGGATAGAGGCCCATTCAGCGGCTTTTCTATTGCCGAATACGACTCTATGGACTATTGCGAGATAGCCCTCCGTACAGATCCAGGGGGCTACATCAGGGAGATTACGGTCATAGAGCCGAGCCACCGGTGCAACAGTGTACTCAAATAGACGATAGTAGATCAGCAAAGGAGCGCAAGTGAGAAAACTCGACAATACGGCAGCTCTCACCAAATATGTAAAAGCTGCCGGCTGAGCGGCCAAACTGGGTCCGGAGGACCTTTCACAAATACTGGCCGATCTCGATGGTGATAACGAAAATGTAGTAGTGGGGATGGGCAGCAGCGACGACGCGTCCGTGTACAGTATCGGAGACGGCAGTGCGCTGGTGCAGACCGTGGATATCATCACGCCCGTCGTGGACGATCCGTATATCTACGGACAGATAGCGGCCGCCAACTCTTTGAGCGATATATTCGCTATGGGCGCGGATGTGCTGACGGCTCTGAACATAGTGGGATTCGACGCCTGCAACCACCCCCGCGAAGTTCTCGCGGAGATGCTCGCGGGCGGAATGGAAAAGGTCAAAGAGTGTGGTGGAGTGGTGACCGGTGGTCATACGATAGAGACACCCGAGATGCTCTATGGTTTGAGCGTTACGGGGATAGCGGACCCTTCGGCGATCTACAGAAACGATACGCCGCGCGAGGGTGATCTGCTCGTACTGGGCAAGGCTTTGGGCATGGGGGTTTTGACAACGGCTCTCAAAGCCGATATGCTTCCCGATGAGTCCATATCCGCGATAGCGAGTACGATGGCACAGCTCAACTATGCCGCGTCCATAGCCATGAGAGAGTACGATGTAAGCGCGTGTACCGATATCACCGGTTTCGGTCTTATCGGACACGCCTGCGAGATGAGCGCCGGACGCGTCACTCTGCGTCTGGATTTCGCTGCCGTCCCCATCATGGAAAAGGCGTCCGAGATGGCCGCGATGGGGATCATCCCCGCGGGTACATATGCCAACTACGCCTCGTACAACCGTATGACGGAGTGGGTTGGGGGATACGAGGACGAGATGCTGCTCTACGACGCTCAGACATCCGGCGGGCTTCTCATCGCCGTCAGAGAAAAAGAGGCGGAGTCTCTGAAGAGGAGACTGATAGATGAGGGCTACGAGTACGCTTCCATCGTAGGCGAAGTAATGCCGGCCACGAGCAAGAGAGTACGGATAGTATAGCGTCGTTCTCTCGGGTCGCTTAGCGCGCAGTGTCGTCCAAAAATCCGATCAACTCTTTGACGGGGCCCCTGAAAAGCACTCTGTCTATCTTTTTTTCTATCTGGTAATCGTACATTGGATCGTAATACTCTCTCAACAGAGCCTCTATCCACTCTTTGTGGCGACCGGGATCCCCGGTCAATGTCTGATGCTCCCAGGCGGATTCGAGCATCGCTTTAAGTCTCGCGTGTCTTTCGTTGCCGAGACGCTTTCTGATACGGTCGAAGTTGTGACGCATCGTCTCTATCCAGCTGTAGGGGCTCACTCCGGCCTCGTGGGCCTTCGTGTACTCTCTCTGGGCGTATAGTATATAGTCTTTGTAGCTTATCTCCACCCTCTCTTCAAGTGGAGTTTCCAGCAGAGCTACGGGGGCTTTTTGAAATATGCCGAACAGTTCGTCCGGTATATAGCATCTGCCTATATTTCGGCTCTCGTCTTCCAGTATCAGTCTCTCGTGTCCTCTCCCGTCGTGTTGTACGAGTTCGTAGTATAGAGCGTTTTCAAACCCGGCTTGCGGAGGTTGTGTGATGGCGTATCTACCGAAGGCCGAACCGCGGTGTCGAGCCAGTCCTTCGAGATCGATCGCGTCTTCGAGCTCTTTGATCAGCAGTGTTTTGCCGCTGCCCGTTCGTCCTCCTATCAGCACTATCCGTTTCTTTTCGGCGATACGCAGGCTCTCCTCTGCCAGAAAACGCCTGAAGGCCTTGTAGCCTCCCTTCAACCTCGGAACTTCGATGCCACTTTCGCTCAGCCATCTCTGTACGATAGCCGATCTCTGTCCGCCCCGCCAGCAGAAGAGTATCGTTTCGGGATGTTTTTCGATATATTCGATCCATGACCGGATCCGTTCCTCTTTGACCTTTCCGCTGACGATTTCGTACCCCAGCTTCAGGGCCGCTTCGCTGCCTTCGTGTTTGTATGTGGTCCCTACGGCCTCTCTTTCGCTGTCGCTCAACAGGGGGAGGTTGACGGCATCAGGGAAAGAGCCTTTGGCGTACTCTGCCGGTGCGCGCAGATCGATCAGCGGGATATTTTTTGTAACGACATGGCGAAAATCGTCAACG
>CAZYUW010000085.1:0-12701 GCA_964650685.1 uncultured Nitratifractor sp. | reverse complement strand
TCCTACAGATATTTTATCATCCATAACGAATTTCTGATTTTCGAGAGTGTTATCCTGCAAAAATCGTTTGATTTTTCCCGGCAGTATCTTCTCGAGTATATTTTCCGGTTTGCCCTCTTTTCTCAACTGCTCTTTGGCTATCTCTTTCTCTTTTTCGATGACATCTGCTGGAACAGAACTCTCATTTAGATAGGAGGGGTTCATAGCGGCAGCATGCATGGCAACATTTTTCAGAGCTTCTGCAACCGCGTCACACACTTTGGAATCATTACATTCCGCAGCTACCAACACACCTACTCGACCATTGGCGTGCACATAACCATTCACCGCAACATTGTCTTTGCCTTCTATTCTGGCTATTCTGCGAACTACAAGATTCTCTCCTATCGTTGCGATCTGCAGCGCGAGATACTCGCTGAAGCTCTGACCGTCGATCTCACTCTCAAGTACCTCCTCCACACTTGTGTGGCCACTGGCAAAAGCATGCCTGACCACTTCCGAAGAGAAGCTCTGAAACTTTTCGTTCTTGGCCACGAAATCGGTCTGCGAATTTATCTCTATCAAAACACCTGTATGGCCCTCTATCTTCATGGATATAGAACCTTCTGCAGCTACCTTGTCCGCTTTTTTAGCCGCGGCTCCCAATCCTTTTTTGCGCAGCCACTCGACCGCCGCATCCATGTCGCCATCTGTAGCGCTCAGTGCCTGCTTGCAATCCATCATACCAGCATCGGTCATCTCTCTGAGTTTTTTGATATCTTTTGGTCCAAAGTTTGCCATCTTACGCCTCCGCCAACTCTTTTGCATGGGCAACAGACTCTTTGAAGTCGCCCTTGAAGCTATACTTCTCTTCCATCATCTGGATCTGCTCTTCATTCATACCGGCAACATCAGCATAGGTATAGAACCCCTCATTGTTCAGCTTCTCTTGATAGGCCTTACCGATCCCTTTGATTTTGGTCAAATCGTCCTTTTTCTTCTCGTCCGTTTTGGCCTCTTCAACGATCTCTCTAACCTCCTCTTCGCTAACATTGGCCGCCTCTGCCGCTTCTGCATCTATTGAAGTCTGCGCATGTGAAGCATCCTCGCCTTCGACCCCTCCATGCTCTTCTTCATATATCGCCTTGCCTTCTATGATGGCATCCGCTATCTCACGACAAAACAGATTTATGGAGCGAATAGCATCGTCATTTCCAGGGATAGGATAGTCTATAAGATCAGGGTCGCAATTGGTATCGAGTGGTGCTATAACCTTCATTCCCATTCTCTTGGCTTCTTTGACGGCGATATTCTCTTTGACCGCATCTACCACGAACATCATATCTGGCAGTCTGCTCATATGACGATAACCCTCTAGATATGAAAGCAGCTTCTCTTTTTTTCTTCTGAGCATCAATGCCTCTTTTTTGGTCAAAAGATTGATCTGTCCGCTCTCTTCCATCTGCTCTATAATCTCGAGCTTTCTTATGGATTTTTTTATAGTTGGGTAATTTGTCAACATGCCACCCAGCCATCGTGTGGCCACATATGGCATACCTGCGCGCTCCGCGTGCTCTTTTATAGCTCCTCTGGCCTGCTTTTTGGTCCCTACGAACAGAATAGTCTGCCCCTCTGCCGCCGCATCACGAACGATATTGTATGTATATTTGAAATAACGCAGAGTTTTCTGTAGATCTATGATGTAGATATTTTTTCGCTCACCGAATATGAACTTTTTCATTTTCGGATTCCATCTGCGTGTCTGATGCCCAAAATGCACACCGCACTCGAGCAGATCTTTCATTGTTACCATTATAGTTTTCTCCTTGGAATAATCTATTGTAATTTCCGGATCCATCATTCGGATCACCTGGGGTTTGAGCCGCTGCAGTCCTCAACACCGGAAATGGTGCAACCGTTCAAGGAGTAACTGCATGTGTATTTTTGTCCTATCCCGATTATGGATTGGAACCGCGATTATACAGAAGATTCCATTATGCAAAACTGAACTGAATGGAAATAAAGTAATTGTTATGGATCAGACACTTACCACTCTTCGAGCCTGCGTATCTCTTCAGCTGCAAACTTAATAGTGTCATTCATGTCTCGACTGAATCTATACAAAAGAGCTAGCAAAATGGTTGAAAGCTCCTCTTTTGGCAACTTTTTCAATGAAGAATGTGAGAGCACGAACAGCTTGGCGGGATAGACAGCCACCGCATCCGCCTCTCTTTTGGAGGGATGGATAAATCCCATCTCTCCAAAATAGGATCCAGGTTCATATTTGATCACCCTTTTATAGCTCTCTTTGCCGAGTGGCAATCTAAGCTCCACCTCCCCCTTTAAAAGCAAATACAACTTCTCTCCATCTTCACCTCTACTGAAAACACTCTCCTCTTTCCCGAAAGACTCAATATGACCGATAGACTCAATAAGCTCGATCTGCTCTTCACTCAAGATTTCACAAAGATTGTTATCTCTGAGCGATATCTCTTTTGCGCTGTCGATCTCATATCCGTATCTTTTCAACAAAGATTTCTCGGCATATTCGAATGCACTGTCGCCATCCTGAAAAACCGAACTGTCAAAAGTATATCGACTGTCTATTTGTTCGAACGCCCTTTCCACCTTTCGGCCAAATCCAAGCCCTTCATGCAGATGGCAGTACACTATTTCAGTCCCACTCTTTTTCGCTGACGACGCTATCTGAAGCAGCATAATCATCGCGCTCATGTCTATATAGTTTACTCTTCTCAAATGCAATATTATGGTTTTAGAATGCACAAACTCCTTTTCCATGGCACTCCTGAGCCTGTCGGCGGTCCCAAAAAAAAGATCCCCCCTCAACTCGTACATGACAATCTCGTTCCCATGTCTTTCGAGAATATCGATTGCATCGGTTGGATAGTTGCAATTGGAGCGCTTTTGCGTTCCGGTAACTCTTCTATGTATGACTGGTCGGGAAGCGTCTTTGTATATAAATACTATGGCCGACAACACTACTCCTGCCGCTACAGCGATTATCAGACTCGCCGCCAATGTTACGACGATAACCAAAATAGCGACCAGTGCATCCTGTCTGGTCTCTTTTGCGGATATCCACCTGAAGATATTCCAATCTATCATTCCATAACCTACCATCCCCACAATAGCCGCCAATACACTTACGGGAAGATATTTTCCTGCATTTCCTGCAAAAAGCATCAATGCAAGAAAAACGACTCCAGCCATCACAGGGGCCCATCTGCGCCCTCCTGCCTCAGTACTGACTATCGTAGCTCCTTTTGTACCCCATCCGCCAAGACCACCAAGCAGACCTATGGTTATACCGGACAATCCTTGCGCAAAGATCTCTTTTTTACTATCGTGCCTGAAGCCTGTTTTGGAGTCCGCTACGAGCGATGTCACCAGAGAGTCCACAGTTCCAAGAATGGTCAATGCCAAAGCTGCACCGATGATAGTCTGAACAGGAAGTGAACCGATAGCCGATATATCGAATCCAAAATGCAGAGATCCGGCTGATGGTATCTCTCCAACCACCCAATCATCCATAGCTTTCACCGGAAGAAGCGACAGCAGCAGGAAATAGATTGGAATACCTCCCAAGAGGCCTGCGATAGCGGCAGGAATTTTCCTTTTTGTCATATTGGGAACAAGAAGCATAACAGCGACGGTAGCGACCGCAACTATCAAAGCAAAAGCATCCTGTAGTGTATGTGGTACGAAATTACCCTCCCACTCGCCAGCGATCATATCCCATTGTGATTTCAACATCAAAATACCTACACCCGCTACCAGCCCCGCAATAACAGGATATGGGATATATTTGATCATAGATGTTCCACCTGCCAGTGAAAAAAGGATTTGGAACACTCCAGTGGCTACCAGAATGAAGCTCAAAGTTGCAAGCATGATATCACTCTCGGTACCCTGCGCCGAGAGTGTCTGCATTACCCCGACGAGCAACATCGTCATAGGGCCGTTTGGAGCACTTATTATGCCTATGGTCGCCGCCACACCACCAACTATGAACTGAAGTACGATAGCCCCAAGTAATCCAGCCAGTGCACCCGATGAAGCACTGAGACCCATAGCCGTAAAAAGTACTACCCCCAATCCTACCGCCTGCGGCAATGCGACGGCGGCCCCTGTAAATCCACCCAAAATGTCACCGATATTTAAAAATACCCTTTTCATTTCTTGATTCTTGAGATGGGATAGTATGTATCGACTCTTTTGAACCACCCTTTTTTGAAACGCTTCAAATTGCGTTCCGGCGGGCATATCCGGGTAAGCCTGTCAAGTATATATCTGGCCGAAATAGCGAAAGCCTTTTTCGCGTTTTTCTCTTTCGTGTCCATGTGGAGCAATACCTGATAAAGTCCCCATCCTTTGCCCTGATATCTTTCGCTCTCCAGTGTGCCATCACCCTTGAAGTTGGTGTAATCCACGAGAATATACGCCCCCTGAGGATCGATTTTGCCGCTGTTGGTATAGAGCAATCTTTCGAAATTGTATCTGATCGTTCGCCTGGTTTTTTTATCAGGAGCATACTTGAGCAGTTTTGGAAACGCTTGATTCAGTCTATCTATCATGAACTGGGCCTGGAGCCCCTTCGTTCTATCCAGAAAATCGGTTAACTCTTCCATCTTTTTGCTCTTTTTTCTTTTGGCTCTCTTCCACTCTTCGTAACTATTCCATATACACGGCATGTCGGCTTTGAGCCATCGTGGAGGCTTCGCCCCTCTGGCTGTAATGTACCTGAGCATTGCCGGAAAGGCGTGAAAAAACCACATAGGCTTGTCTTTGGTAAACCAGATAAAGTGTCCTATACCCAGGGAGGCGAACTCCTCACCTTTGTTCCACCAAACAAGATATGACCGTTTACCGGCACCTTCGTTTTTCCACACTTTCATCGCAATTTTTTCCGCCTCCCTCTCGCTGAGTTTCAGCTCTTTGCAAGTCGCATCAACCAGCAAAGTCAGCAGCAGTAGTGACATAAACACTTTTTTCATTCAATACAACCTCAATACTTTATTACAATTATAGCTACAATTGTAAAGCACCCGAGGAGGATAACATGAGAGCTTTTATAGCTTCGCCGGCATTTATCGACGATTATGACAATCTAAAAAAGAGTTTTTCCGATATCGTCCAGGGAAAATGGGTCGAAGAGCAGATGCTTCACCTGACATGGGTATTTCTGGGGAATTTACACTCTATCGACTCCATAGAAGACAAAATGGACAGGATGGACAATCTGTTGAGTACCTCGAAACTTGTATCACTTTCAGTATTCGGCAAACCCCCGAGAGTACTTTACGCTACTGTGCCACGCAACGGAAATATTGAAAATCAGGCCCGTATTTTTGACAAATCGGGTTTTGATATGAGCAGATTCAAACCCCATGTGACGCTCTGCAGAATCAAAAATATAAACGGGGACGACAAATTCAAAAGTACACTCGATAAATTCAGATATGAGCTCTCAGGCAAAATATCTACCGAAATAATACTTTACGAATCCAAACTGACTCCCTCCGGCCCCATCTATAGTGAACTGAAAAGGATTCATTCAATAAACTCCGGATAGGAGTACAAAAAACTCACGCTTCTATCCGACCAGCCTTTTGAGCTCCTCCAATACGGTCTGAGCATGACCCTTGACTCGCACCCTGTCCCATTTTGCCACGATGTCTCCTGAGGGATCTATGATAAATGTGGATCTCACTACACCCATATATTCTCTGCCATAGTTCTTTTTGAGCTGCCACACTCCATAGGCTTCACAAACGCTTTTGTCCTCATCGGCAAGCAGAGGAATTTTTATCCCTTTTTTGGTAATGAAATTTCGATGCCTGACGACACTGTCCGGGCTGATACCGAATACTGCCGCACCAATAGAAGCAAACTCATCGACCAGAGCGCTGAAATCGAGCGCTTCAGTCGTACAGCCCGGAGTATTGTCCCTGGGATAGAAATATAGCACCACCCACCCACCTGCCAGATCTCTGAGGCATATCTCCTCTTCATCCTGGTTGGACAGGCAAAAACCTGGTGCTTTCTGACCGATCTCCACCATCGTTCGCTCCTTTTTGATCAAATATCGAGATATTTCACACAAATGATATTTTTTCGATAGTATAGCGAAATGAAAAAGAGCAAAGAACAACTACTGGAAGAGATCGAAGAGCTGTTGTCTTATGGAATGGAAAAACCGGATATCTCACCTTCGTTGATGGAGTATCTGGATGAAAAAACCCTCGAATCTATCAGAGATAGACTCGCAAAAAATTGCAACAGTCTGAAAGAGGAGGACAGGATCTGGCTTCAGCGCTTTCGCAAAGAGGAGAGCTGAACTTCTCTCGAGTCACAGCAATCCGATAGTATGTAAAAGCAGTATCCACAGCGTGCCCGCAACCAGAAAAACCAGAGTATTCACCAAGGTTACGACCCCGCCGACTCTATATATCTCTCCAGCTTCAAGATATCCACTTCCCGCGTATATCACATTGGCGGAAGAGCCCTGGGGTGTTATGACGGCATTGAAATTGGTCGCGAAAAGCAACATGAGCGCCATCAATCCTCCAGGCACACCAGCCTCGACCGCTACCCCAAGAAATACAGGAAACAAAGCAAGCATCTGGGCTGTCTGAGAGACAAAAAAGTAGTGTATCAGAACATAGCTGACAATCAAAACCGCATATACGACTATCCATGGCAGTCCATTCACATGAGACGATATAATCTCTCCTACCCAGTTCATAAATCCAAACTCTTTAAGATGCAGACTCATGGCATATAGAATAGCGAACCAGATCAATGTCTCCAGAGCTCCCCCCTCGTGCTTCAGATCGTCGAGAGTAAACACATTGCCGAGCATCAATATGGACAAACCCAAAAAAGCCACTGCGGTCTTGTCTATGTTTAGTGCCGAAGAGAACACCCACAAAAGTATCATCCCCGTAAACACGCCAGCCATTATCCACTCGTTTCTGCTTACCGGGCCCATCTTTTCCAAAACCTCCGAAGCCATCTTTGGAGCCTCCGGGGTCTCTTTGATCTCTGGCGGAAAAACTTTGTATATCACCCATGGCACGAGAAAAAAGAGTATGAGTACCGGAACGAAAGCAGCCATCGCCCATATACCGTATGTTATATGTACATCGAATTTTTCAGCCATTTTGGCTCCAGCCGGATTGGCAGCCATCGCCGTCAACCACAATGAAGATGACAATGTTATTCCCGCCATGGATGTCATCATCAAAAAAGATCCCAGCCTCTTTCTACTTCCGTCTGCCACCTTCGAGCCACTGTCTACAGCAAGAGAGTTCACTATGGGAAACAAAACACCAGAACGAGCCGTATTGCTGGGAAAGGCAGGTGCTATCATCATATCCGCAGCTATCACCGAGTAAGAAAGCTTCAGACTGCTTGTGCCGAATTTTTTGATTATCATAAAGGCTATTCTTTTGCCCAGACCAGATTTTATCACACCTCTGGCTATCAAAAACGCGGCTATTATAAGCAGTATGAATCCCTCCGAAAATCCCTTATATGCCTGCTCTGGCTTGAGCGTATGAGTCAAAACGGCAACAGACAGTGCCAATATCGAAGATGTAAATATCGGCATAGCATTTATAATGACAGCGAAAATTGCTGTGATAAACACTGCGAACAGGTGCCAAGCTTTTGGATCCAGTCCGGCAGGAACGGGGAAAAACCATATAAGCACACCTGTCAACAAAACCGCTATCTGTAGTATGTATTTTTTACGATCAGTAGTATCTGGTGACATTAACGCCCCTTTTGTTTTCTATTTGTTGAAATCAATTCTTTGGGATTTTCATTTCTGCTGATATAATATCCAAATTTCCAGCAAAAAGGCATCTCTGTGACCAGTGAACAAACAAAACTAAAGAGTATCGCGATCTCCATTTTGATCGCAGTTATATTTTTCGCGATCTCCATTTCCGTTTTCGATATGAAACAATCACTCCTGATAGGGGTTATCGCCATGCTGGTTGCGCTATGGACGAACGAGGCTTTGCCTCTGGGTGTGGTTTCACTGATGCCCATAGTGCTTTTCCCCATGCTGGGCATCCTGGATACCAGTGAAGTCGCCGCCAACTATTCAAAAACTATAATTTTTCTCTTTATAGGGGGGTTTATGCTGGCTATCGCGGTGGAAAAGACGGGACTACACAGATACTTTTCCGGCAAACTGCTAAGCTACTTCCCTAATACTTCCACCGGCATCATATACGCTCTGGCTTTTACATCCGCAGTTTTGAGCTCCATACTCTCCAACACCACTGTCACTCTCATGCTGATGCCTGTCGCCATGTTTCTCACCGAAAACGAGAAACTGAAGGCCAGGTTTCTCCTTGCAACGGCATACGGTGCCAGTATAGGTGGAGTACTCACACCGATAGGCACACCTCCAAACCTGATACTGCTCGGATTTCTCGAAGAACACAATATTTCACCTGTCCCCTTCGGGGAGTGGATGCTCATGATGCTCCCTGTGGTATTGTCCATGCTGGGTATCGTACCATGGTTTCTCTCCAGAGGTCTCGGGGGCGTTGGAGTAAAAGCACGAACAATGCAGAGCGCGAAACTGAACGAGGAACAGAAGAGGTTGAACTGGATAATCATCACTCTCGCGATCTTGCTGTTTGTCAACACCTTTTCCGAAAGATTGTTCGGATTTACAATAAACGAAAAAACTCTGCTGCTTGCATTTGGACTTCTGATGTTTGTGCCAGGAGTCGGTTTTCTGGAGTGGAAAGATACCAGAAAGCTTCCCTATGAAATCATAATGCTTTTCGGTGCCGGATTCAGCATAGCAAAAGCCACTGTAGATACGAATCTTGCGATGGAGATAGCCAGACATCTTTCATTCATAGAAACGATGCCTCTTGTGCCGATGCTCCTTGTCGTAGTCTTCTTCGTCATATTTTCTACGGAAGTCACGAGCAATACCGCGCTTATATCGATAGCTCTGCCGATATTTTACGAATTTTCCAAAAATGTTGGAGAATCGACAGGCGCAATTATGCTGCTGAGCGCAACAGTTGCAGCCAGTTTTGCGTTTATGTTGCCTATCGCTACTCCACCCAACGCGATAGTGATGAGCTCTGGCGCGATAGAGATAAAACAGATGGCGAAAATCGGATTTAGAATCAATCTGATCGGGATCGTCATCATAGTCGTCGTGGCAGTAGCTTTCTGGCAGTGGATGTTTTGAGTTTACAGTTCAGTCTTGAAAGACTCAATGCCAAAACACTCTATATCTCGTTTTTTAGCCTCTTTTATGAATATTCCGTCATGCATGGATGACAAGAGCTCTCCTTCCCTGTCGTAGAGTTTGGCGCTTTTTACGCCGCAACTCGGACTTCTGTCTTTGCCTACAACAATCTCTATGTCCGGGTATTTATCAAAAAACCGCTTGGCGTATTTGACAATACATGGAGTCAAATCTCTTAAATCACCTTCTCTCAACGCCCTTATATCACCATCGAGCAAAAAAAGATCCATCGTGGGACGGGGAGTTCCATAGCAGTACTCCTCCGGACAAAAAATTACGGCGTCGCCATTTTCGACCATCTCCACGATACGGACATCTTCGTTGTCACTGCCATCGTATCTGCATTTGCGGCCGCCGAGGCACGCTGACACCGCTACTCTGGGGCTTTTTTGCACGATATCAGAATATCACGACAGACTGTATATCGCTGAACTCTTCGAGAGCGAACCTTGGGCCCTCTCTGCCTACTCCGGAAAGTTTGATACCGCCATAAGGCTGAATATCGAATCTGACCGTCGGAATATCGTTCACAACCACACCTCCGGCTTCGGCTTTGTCTATAAACTCTCTCATGGCGGATACCGAGTCGGTAAAAATGGAGTATTGCAGACCATAGGGGGAGCTGTTTATCTTTTCTATCGCGCTCCGCATATCCGGAACACTTACGAGAGATACGACCGGGGCAAACACCTCTTCGCATACTATTTTCATATCGTCGGTAACATCTGTAACGATTGTGGGTGGAAAGATACCGTCTATCTCCTCTCCTCCGGCTATGATCTTCGCACCTTCGTTCTTGGCGCTCGCAACCCAGCTCTTCGCTCTGTGTCTGGCATCCTCGTCAATCAACGGCCCCATGAATGTATCGTCTTCATAGGGAGAGCCCACTTTCAGTTTTTCAGTCTCACGAGCCATCATTGAAGCGAACTCCTCATAGACATCCTCGTGCACATATATCCTCTGCAAAGATATGCAGACCTGTCCGCTGTTATAGAACGATCCGAACGCGCATTTGGCGGCGGCGGCTTCCAGGTTGGCGTCTTTGTCCACATATGTCGCGGCATTACCGCCAAGCTCCAACGCGACTTTTTTGATGCCCGCCTGAGAACTGATGATCTTGCCGACCGGAACAGAACCGGTAAAACTGATGACTCTGGGAATTGGGCTCTTTACCAGAGCGGAACCGACTTCTGCATCCCCGTATACCAGACTCAGGGCGTCAGGTACCGCGAACTCGGACTCTATAAACAGTTTCGCCAACTCATAAGCGCACAAAGGAGCCTCGGGTGTAGGTTTCAAAACCACACTGTTGCCGGCTCCCAGAGCAGGAGCTATTTTGTGGGCTATCAGATTTAGAGGGAAATTGAAAGGCGTAATGCACACAGCCACTCCTATGGGGATGCGACGATAGTATGCAATGGCATCTCTGCCACTTGGTGTCGCGTCCGACGCGATAGTCTCTCCATTCATGGATATGAGCTCTTTTGCCGTTATCTCGATCGTTTCCGCACATCTGCGAGCCTCGATCCGGGCAAAATGAATCGGTTTGGCAATTTCATCGACGATAAGTCTCGCGAACTCCTCCTCGTTTGCTCTGACCTTTGCCGCCACATCCTCCAGCCATGCAACCCTCTGATGTAATGGTGCTTTCGCAGCGGCTGAAGCCGCGTTTTTGGCGATCTCCAGTGCCCTTCTGGCGTCCTCTTCGTCACATGACGGATACCTGCTGACGATTTTACCGTTATAAGGATTCAGTCTTTCGACAAGCTCTTCTCTCTTCTCCTCCTGAGATCCAAAAAATATGGCGGCTTCGTTGTTGCCGTCACCACTACCGAAAATTCCAAACATCTGGCACTCCTCTTTCTATATGGATAATTGTAGCCAAAAGGGGTTTAATATGACTACCGGCTCTTTGTTTCACATTCACCCTCACTGCAATGTTTTTTTCTAAGAATGTATTTAAAAACCATATCTTTGAGTACAAGTATTAGACAATATACCCACAACAGATCCATCGACCAGTGGCGCTGATACTCCATAGTCGCTACAAGCAGAGGATATCCAAGCAGCACAGGCCATTTGAAGTAGAAAAAAAACAGTATCCCCGCCCCATAAATCTCGCGCAATGTTCTTTTCATGCAATCTCCTCTCTCAAAACAGTTTGTCCAGCAACTGATTGACGGGCATCCCTTTCATCTTTTTTGGCAACTGCTTCTCTATGGCTTTACCTGCCTTGTTTTTCAGAATATCTCCCACCATCGGCAATACAGATGGCCTGTCTATCGGACCCTTCAGTCTGATTCTGTACTTCTTGCCTCTATTGTCGATATCGACAATAGCGTCTATGGTGCCGGCATTTCTGTCTATTCGGCCTTTTTCGATACCCATTTTGACATGTTTGGACTTGGCATCGAAATCAAACAGAATATATCTTTTTGAGATATCCGCCAAAATGACAGCCTTACGAAAAAGCTCTTTACTGAAGTTGTAGTTCAAAAACAGACTGATTGCATCGCTGAGGGCGCTCTTGACAAAGTGTGCATTATTCAGATCTATCCTGGCCTTTCCGGCGGAAGTGGAAATATCGTATCCAAGTTTTCCATACGCTCTGGCTTCGACAAGAGGGGAGTAGCCCAGCGTATAGAGCAGTTTGGCAAAATCTATATTTTTGGCGTTGAGATCAAGCTTTTGGTTATTGTATCTATACTCTACGCCTCCTCCCCATTTACGAATGCTTCCTGTCACGGAAGTGCTTTTTTTGTCGAAACGCAACGCTGCGGAAGTGGATATATCTCCTCTGTATCTCTTCTTCAGGATCGGTTCGAGTCTCTTTAGATCAGGTATCACCAGATCCAATAAACCTTTGCCGGTAGCGTTTTTGTAACGATAAACGATCTTTTTGGCTGAAATTGTGGCGGGATCAGTAACTATTTTTGCGTTTGTGACGGCATAAGTGTCGTGTATCCCAATATCACCTTTTATCCCAAACGGTATATCCACGCCGATATCGGTTTTATATATTTTGGCGATCGCCACCTTATCCAGTCTGCCCTTCATATCGAACTTCACTTTACCCGATAACCCTTTTCTGTCGCTTATCGTAGCTTCGGCATCAAGAGACGAGTTTTTGAAGATTGCTTTCCCGCCAAATATTGAGATCAATTTTTTGGGATCTACATTCTTGAGTCTCGCTTTCAACACTCCTTTGTCGTATCCGAAAACGATATCTCCCGAAAACGATCGACTACTGCCGTCGATATGCAGCGTTTTTCCGGACAAGTCATAGAGTACTTTACCGTTTATTGAGATTTTTTTTAGAGATCTTTTGATGTTTTGTGAGAGATAGCTTATATCTTTGGTGTCTATTCTGTATCCACTCTCGATTTTTCCGGCCAGAAAAGCATACCTTGTG
>CAZYUW010000084.1:0-11274 GCA_964650685.1 uncultured Nitratifractor sp. | reverse complement strand
TCATACCAGAAAACTGTATAAGCCGAGAGTTTATCTGTTTTTAAATCATACAATCAAACGAGAGATTTCGATTATTTCCGCAATTGACACTCTTTGGACGCGTCTTCAGTCGATAATAATAGAAATACTATGTTATGATTTTGAAAAGCTGTCTATTTATGCAAAGGAATAGAATTATGGAAGATATTGGATCTCGTTTCGAGATAATACAGCTGGCTGTCAAAATGGGCGAGCATGATACGGTTAAAAAGCAGGTCGAGGCGCTCAGAACACTGGAGATAGACGATTCGATATCGGAGATTCTGGATCTGTTGGAGAGTAAAAATTATCGCCAGGCGCTTTACATGATAAAAAAATATACAGAGACGACAGAGGATGATTTCTTTTCCGATCGGGACGAGAACTCCGATGATGGAAAAGATGACGATGATGACAATGTTGCCGGAATTTCAGAAAAAAAAGAGTACCACTATGAACAGGGTGAGAGGGTACTGAATCTGGACGATCTTTTGGAGATGACAGATGACACGCGTGGCACCCTGGAGGAGTACAACTCTCCGGATGAAATCGGTGCTCGAAGCGGTGATGATATTGTCGATGACGGGAATGATGCGGAGGGGGAACTGGATATTGTCTTTGGTGAAGATGGAGCGGGGGAGAGTTCCGATGAAGGTGAAGAAGAGGCGGATACGGAGACGACAGACATGTCCGAGCGATCCGATATCCCGTCAAATATCGAAGGAGACAGGATAGGTGGAGGTTTGTTTACAAAGCCCGGAATTGAACATGATGCAGAAAAAGTATCGACAGATGGCGAAAGATCGGATGCCAACCAGGTTGGAGGTGATATCCGGGAAGATTTTGCTTTGGCCAACAACGAGATGAGCAGAAAAAAATTCGGCCCCGAATCGAACGACAACGACGATGCTGATACTGTTTCCAAAAAAGAGATCGAGAGTGGCGATATTCTCAGTAGCTCCAGAAAGAGATATCCGCCCATATCATATATAGGTCAGAAATACAAAAATATGATAAATCAGTTTCCTCCGCTGGAGAGCGAAGCTCCGATATGTCCGGAGGTTTTGAATATGCAGAAGACGATATCCGAGAGAGGATACAGCGAAGACGATATCGCGAAATTTCTGAAACAGTATCAGAGGTACAAAGAAGAAGGAGACAAGGATCGCGCGGCCCAGATTTTGTTGCTGGCCGCGGCTACCGAATCCAAATTCGCTCAGTTCATGCTGGCGAGAGAGCTCTTTCGCGGTGATGTGTTGCAGGAGGATCATGCCGAGTCTTTCACGCAGATAAATTCTCTTGCGGATCAGAATTTCGCGGAAGCCATATGCGATCTGGGACAGTTCTACGAGCACGGCATAGGTATATCAAGAGACAGGCAGATGGCTTTGTTGCTCTACGAAGAAGCTGCCGAGATGGGAGTAGAGCGGGCCAAAAAACACTATGAAAGACTCGGAGGCTCCAAAGGTTTGTTCGGTTTTCTGACCCGTTTCATGAAAAAGAAGAAAAAGCGATCTTCTTCCCCATCTTGAATGGTTCGCCGGCTTAAAGCAGAGAGATCGCTTCGTATGCCGTATCGATCATTTTGTCGATCTCGTCTTTTTTTATGATATATGGAGGCATGAAGTATATCACATTTCCAAGTGGCCTGAGCAGGACACCATGTTTCAAACCGTATCTGTACACTTTCAGGCCGATTCTCTTTTCGGCATCGTAACCTTTCAGCTCCACAGCAGCTATCATTCCGCATATTCGCGTAGATCCCACATTGGGAAGATCCCTGAATTTATCCAGCAAAGAGCCCATATACAGGCTTTTTTCTCTATTTTGATCCAGTATATTGTTTTCAACGAAAATATCCAGCGTGGCCAGAGCCGCCGAACATGCGAGTGGATTGCCAGTATAGCTGTGAGAGTGCAAAAACGCTTTGTGTTCATTGTAGTCGCAGTAGAACGCCTGATATATCTCATCGGTCACCAGTGTGGCCGACAGAGGCAGATAGCCGCCCGTCAAGCCTTTGGAGAGTGTCATCATATCGGGAGATATGCCGGCCTGTTCACAGGCAAACATCGTGCCAGTTCTGCCAAATCCCGTCATGATTTCGTCGACGATGAGAAGAATTCCGTATTTTTTGGTCAACCTGCGCGCTCCTTCGAGATAGATAGGGTTGTACATGTGCATGGCGCCGGCACCCTGAACCAGCGGCTCAACTATAAAAGCGGAAATATCCTGTCCTTTTCGTCCAAGTATCCGTTCAAGCTCGATCAAGGCATTTTCGGCTGCTTCCGTGCTCTGATCGATCGGTACCGGTGTTTGTATGTTTTCTATCAGCAGATGTTTATATGTTTTTTTGTACAGATCCACATCTCCTACACTCAGCGCGCCTATGGTTTCACCGTGATAACTGTTGCTCAGTGACAGAAAGAGTCCGCGGTGACTTCCGTTGTTCAAATGATAGTGAAAACTCATCTTCAAAGCCACTTCGACGGCACTTGAACCGTTGTCGGCATAAAACACCTTTTTCAGCCCGGCAGGAGATATCTCTACCAGTCTTTTGGCCAGTTCTATTGCCGGTGTATGGGTAAAGCCGGCAAGAAGCACATGTTCGAGTCTCTCGCTCTGTTCTTTTATGGCTCCAGAGATCTTTTCGTTGCAATGACCGAAAAGATTGACCCACCAGCTGCTGATGGCGTCTATATAGCTGTTGCCGTCAAAATCGTAGAGATATATCCCTTTTGCGGACTTTATCGGGATAAGAGGCAATGTTTCGTGATCTTTCATTTGTGTGCACGGATGCCAGATATATTCGAGATCCTCTCCGCTTATATCTTCGTTATTTTTCATCACTCTGGGTTCCCTCCCCACCTTCCTTTTCTTCTCTTTAGATAAACAGCCCTTAATAACAAGTTGACTAAAATATTGTACAAATTTTTCTTTTGAAGGCAGATTAGGCATGATAGCATGGATGCAAAAACACAACAAATACCTGGTTGTAACGATCTGGGTAGCCACAATCGCGTTTATAGGCGCGGGATTCGTAGGCTGGGGGACATATCAATACGGCACAAAGGCTTCTACGATAGCCCGTGTTGGCGATATAGAGATATCCAAAGAGAAGTTCAATTTCACTTACGGTAATCTTTACAAAGAGTATGCGAATGCAATGAAGGGTCGTTTTGACGAAGAAAAGGCCAGGAAGATGGGGTTGACCAAAATAGTTTACAGTCAACTCGTTATGCAGTCGTTGCTGCTAAATCTCGCCAAAGAGTTCGGCGTGGTAGTATCGGATGAAGAGCTGGCAGAGTATATCTCATCTATCCCGGCTTTTCAGGACAAGGGAGTCTTCAACAAAAAGATATATCTCACATATCTCGACAATCAAGCCATCAAAGCCAAAGATTTCGAACTCATAGTAAAAGACGACCTCATAGTCGCCAAGATGCTTAAAATGCTCAACAGAAAAGCGGAACCATATGAGCTGAAAGTGGTAGAGTCGGCTCTGAGTTTGATGGACAAGATCAGATATGAAGTGATCAGAAGCGGGGATGTGGATATTACCATGGATGAAGGCGAACTTAGAAAATACTGGGAGAAGAACAAATCCTCCTACATGACCAAAAGAAGCTGCGAGTTGTCATTACTGTGGACACCTACGGACAGTATAGATCTCAAAGATGGTGAAGCGAAAGAGTATTATGAAAAAAACAGTTACAACTATCTGGACAAAAACGGCAAAATGATGAAGTTCGAAGATGTAAAAAAGAGAGTTGAATATGATTTGAGAATAAAAAAGGGTAAAAAACAGGCATTACTCGACTATATCGCATTCAAAAAAGGCAAAAAAACTCCTTCGGAGAGTAAAGTTTTAACCATCGGAGACAAGGCGCTTCCGGCATCGATGTGGGATGAGATAGCAAAAAGCAAGGTCGGCGCTGTCCTGAAGCCAAAAGTGATTGATGGCAAATATGTCAGCGCAAAGGTACTTAGTGTCGAGGAGCCCAGACCTATGGCTTTCGAAGAGGCCAGGAGTATGGTTGAAAAGGAGCTGGTGGCCAAAAAAAGGATATCAGAAATGGATAAAAAAGCCTCTAAACTGCTCGAAGATACCTCGAAGTTGACAAAAAGCAGTGACTATCTGAAGGTGGATAAAATGGAGGTATTGAAGCCGTTGAGCAAAGAAGAGACAAGCGAATTTTTACAAAAACTATTTACATCTAATAAGAAACAGGGTATTATAGCAGTATCGGGCAGTAGAGTTGTTTACGAAATTGTCGATCAAAAGCGTGACGATAGCTGGAAGATTCGTAGCGCCGAGATTGTCGAAAGTGTAAACAACATCAAAAAAAGAGAGTTTGAGCAGGAGATATTGAAAGACCTCTCCCGCAGATATCCCGCCCAGAGTTATGTAAAAGGACTGTAAATTGACGAAGACAATTTTGGCTATAGATATCGGATCCACGAAAGTTTGTGCCGCAATAGCCGAGATTGATGACGAGAACAATATGACCATCACCGGTAAGGGTGAGGTCAAATCGCAGGGTGTGAAAAAGGGGATCATAACCAATATAGAGCTGGCTTCCAAATCGATCAGAAAAGCGTTGAGTGACGCCAGAAGGATTGCCGGCAACAATATCTCCGTCGCTACGATTTCCATATCCAACGCATACGCCAGAAGTCTCAATTCAACAGGTATCGTGAATATACCTCACAAAGATATCTCCATGAAGGAGATCAAGAGGGTTATGGATACCGCGCTGTACAATGCCAATATCCCAAACGAGTATGAAGTCATACATGTTTTGCCTTACAATTTCAAAGTGGACGATCAGGATTTCATAGAGGATCCCTATGGTATGAACGCGAGCAGGATGGAGGTGGATGTCAATATCATCATAACCCAGAAGTCCGCGCTGAGCAACCTGAAAAAAGCCGTTCGTTCCGCAGGACTGGATATAGAAGGTATAGTTCTTAACAGTTACGCGTCGGCAATCTCTACGATGAGTGAAGACGAGAAAGAACTGGGAGTAGCGGTAATAGATATGGGTGGCCAGACCAGCAATCTGATTGTCCATATAGGCAATTCGGTAAGGTACAACGATTTTCTCGGAGTCGGCTCCAATCACATAACCAACGATCTGTCCATGGCGCTTCACACCCCTCTGCAAATAGCTGAAAATGTAAAAATCAGATACGGCAGTCTTCTGGAGGGCTCAGACGAAACCATAGAGTTACCCGTCATAGGGGACGAGGAGAACAGAAACACGATATCCCTTGAGATAGTGCACAGTGTCATAATGGCCAGGGTGGAGGAGGCTCTCATGCTGCTGGCCAAATCGCTGGACGAAAGCGCGCTCAGAGAGCAGATTGGTGCCGGTGTCGTGTTGACGGGTGGGATGACCAAACTAAAAGGGATGAGAGAGCTGGCGCAGGCGGTATTTCACGGTATGCCCGTTCGGATAGGTATACCAAGGGATCTGGGAGGTCTCTCGGAGGAGATGAAAGATCCATCGTACGCTACCGTTGCGGGTCTTTTGATGTATAGATCCGGAGAGCATACCCAGTATGAGATCGATTACACAAAAACCCTTCTGCATCACAAAGATTTGCCGGAGGCCGGTCTAAAAGACATAGAACTCTCTACCGGAAAAAAGGAGGAGGATAGATTGGCATCCGTCGAGAAAAAGGAAGACAGTGGCACTCAAAGAGCCAGACACGAGTTTGGCGGATCGCACGAAGACGAGAATGACGATAGAGAGATCTTTTCGTTCGACGATCTGCCCAGTTTGCAGAAAAACGAAGGTGGATCTTTTCAAAAGTTCCTGAATTGGGCCAAACAACTATTCTAAACGGGGGGAAAGAATGGAAAATTTCGAAATCGAAGTGGAGATGGCAGGTGGCAGTGTGGAAGGCGCCAAGATAAAGGCTATTGGAGTAGGTGGTGGTGGAGGTAATATGATCAACCATATGATCTCCGAAAATGTCACCGGAATAGATCTAATCGTCGCCAATACCGATGCTCAGGCTCTGGAGTCTTCTCATGCGGCGATCAAACTTCAGCTGGGTGTCAACGCCACCAGAGGTCTGGGGGCGGGCATGAAGCCCGACAAGGGACGAGAGGCTGCTCTGGAGAGCTTCGATGATATCAAAGAGACGCTGGCAGGAGCCGACATTGTTTTCATCTCCGCGGGATTGGGAGGAGGCACCGGCACTGGTGCTGCTCCGATAATAGCTCAGGCCGCCAAAGAGGTAGGCGCACTGACGGTATCTGTAGTCACCAGCCCATTCAAATTTGAAGGTCGCAAGAGATCGAAACTTGCCAAAGAGGGTCTCGAGGAGCTTAAGCGCGAGAGTGATTCGATCATAATTGTTCCCAACGAAAAACTGCTTTCGGTCGTAGAGAAAAATCTTGGAATAAAAGAGAGTTTCAGACTTGTGGACGATGTTCTTTGCCAGGCGGTGTCCGGAATATCCAATGTGATACTCTCTCACGGCCCCAACGACATAAATCTTGATTTCGCCGATGTCAAGACTGTAATGAGCCACAGAGGACTGGCTCTGATGGGTTCGGGAAGCTCTACAGGTGCCAACGCGGCATACGACGCGGCCAAAGCGGCGATCGATTCGCCTTTGCTGGACAATATCTCCATAAACGGCGCAAAGGGTGTCCTCGTGCACTTCCAGATACATCCCGATTATCCTATACTCCAGATATCGGAGGCGATGGATATCATAGAGGAGCACGCGGACGAGGATGCGAGTGTGATTTTTGGTACGACGACAAACAGCAGTATGGATATAGATGAGGTCAAGATAACGATCATCGCGACAGGTTTCGAAAGTCAGGAGGCGGCATCCAGCGAGAACACACAGAGTGAAAAAGCGCAAAAGGCGTCCGACCTGCTTTCTGGCCAATCCTCTTCGGCGGGAATGGCTACCGGACCAAGACATGTACAGCATAGCAGAAAAGTGGTAGGAGGATACAACGGTAACGACGAAGAGATACTGGATGTACCGACCTTTTTAAGAAAACAGATGGATTGATCGTTCTGTTCCGAACGCTATCGGCCGATGACCTGGAACTACCGGTGTTCCATATGCCTGGGGATATTGTTTCGGTTTTAAATAAGCAGAGATGCCGGTGATTTATCCGATATCCTGCGTATTTGGTATGTTTTAAAGGTATGTACCATGCTTTTGTCAAAAAATGTATTGTCCAGAGTTATATTGTCGATGTTGACAACCGTATCTGTGACACTATATGCCAGTGCCGGTAAAGTATCCGCGAGCGAGAGTGCACAAAAGGTTGATAGAGTGCTGGTGCTCAAAGAGAAACACAAGCTGTTTTTGCTTTATAAAAATGAAATTGTCAGAGAGTATCATATAGCTCTGGGCAAATCCCCCAAAGGCACGAAGGTGATGCAGGGCGACCGCAAGACCCCCGAAGGCAACTATACACTCGATTTCAAAAAAGCCGACAGCTCATACTACAAGGCCATACATATCTCCTACCCTTCGAAAGCCGATATGGAAAAAGCGAAAAAGCTCGGAGTCAATCCGGGTGGAGCGATAATGCTTCACGGCCAGCCGAACGGATGGGGATGGTTGTCGTTCATAAGGCAGCGTTTCAACTGGACCAGCGGCTGCATAGCGGTGTCCAACGGTGATATGGATGAGATATGGCGTCTGGTAAAACCGGGAACCCCTATTGAGATAAGAAAGTAGTTTTTATTTCTATTTTTCCACCCGGCAGTGTGATTTCGGCGTTTCCCAGAACTCTATGGCCTTTACCTCTATATTCAGTTTTTGCATCTTTTTCTCTACTACTCCAAAGAACCAGGCTGCCAGCATTTCGCTGGTTGGAACGAAATCTACTACGACCATACCTTCATACTTTTCCCTCAACGCATCGTCAGTTTTGGGCAGCAGTTCCAGTCTGGGTGTCCAGTAACCGCCTTCGTGATATGTGAATCCAGACTGGTCCATATCGCCATTTTTATCGCAATAGTGACTCATCAGGTCGAAAAAGAGCGGATCGTTTCTATCGATGATAAATTTGTGATCCACAACAGAATCGAGCCAGAGCTTGAACCACTCCAGATGTTTGAAATCGGTCACCATGCCCATATTCAGATTGGACGCTTCCAGAAAAACAGTTACTCTTCCCTGGTGTCCATGTAGATGACGACACTCCAGGCAGGTATTCAGACTATACTCCCTGTCGAGTGTCTGGGACCACACTCTGTGTCCGTAGCAGAGGTCGAACGATTTGTCTATAGTCCATTTCATTTAGATACCTTTTTCGACAAAGCAGTTCTTGAATCGTATAGATCCGATCGCGGCTTTTTGTCACAATTATAGTCCGAATAGCTGAAACGGGAATGCTCAGGCGAGTCACCCGGAATTCTCAAAAGAGAGCGTGACGGTATATAGCTCTCTCTCCTGGTGGCACTCTCCGAACTTGAAGTACGACGATGTCAAATGATACTCCTGCGTGGAGGGGGTGAGCGTTTGTGTTAGTTGAGTGTATTGCGACGAGAAATCTATGAGTTTCGTTTCACTGTACATCTCGACACTGTAGAGACACTCGTCGATATTTTCGATTTTGAGAGTATCTACGATATGTTCGCCTTTTTTGATAGTCGCTATGACACTTTTTGTGTTTTCGATCTCTTTTATATCCATGGGTTTCAGAAAAAGAGACACCATCCATATCGTCGTTTGTATCACGATCAAAATCGAAGTCAGATAAAAAGCGATCTCCCATAGAGTATCGCTGCTGCCGGAGTAGTGCTCGATGCAGGCGTACACGAAAGGTACGGGTACGAGCAGGTTGGATAGCGAGAGTGTCAATCTTGGACGGACATTGGCATACATATAGGTACTCAGCGATACGAGAAACGCCAATGTGAAAAATGTATACAGAAATATACCGGAACGAAGCAGTGGTACCATTTCGTCGGTCTCGGTGACAATCCAGCGCCAGGCAATATAGGCCAGCGGGAAAAAGAGCAGCGCTCTATAACGATAAATATAGCCCAGAACGATTCTGTCTACCATTGCAGCCTTTCGCGACTCGATGAGTCTTTATTGTCTTTTTTTGTCGAGGCCCCTAAAAAGAGCACCAACGCTTTTTGAGGATACTTTCGCTGGAATCTTTGTGTTGTTTTCAGGTTTTGTATCGATATTGCGGGGTTTGTCAAAGTGTTGATAGTCTTTGATGGTGTGCCAATCTCCGCCCCAGCGCCAACCTCTCTTTTTGAAGGCAGTCACAGCTTTGTCGTGAGGCAGCAGCATAGCTCTATAGCGGGCGTCTTTTTCGTTCTTTCTTTTTCTATCTCTGAAAACAAGAGATTTTTTGTGTGAGATGCGACCAGATCTCGAGATATAAGGATTTTCGATAGGGTTTATATCTATGGCTTTACCATAAGAGTGTCTCGACCATTTTTTGCCGCCTGTGACAGGACGACAGTTGAATGCCGAGGTGTTGTCCGCCTCGATGGAGGCGAAATCGCTTCCGCCGTATCTGTATATCGGCTCCATTTTTCTGATAGGATATCTCTGCTCATACAGATCCTTGAATATATCCACAACCTCTCTGGCGACACTTTTGTGAACGATCAACTCCCCCATATGCTCTTTGCCGTCGAATCCTATATAGCTCATCTTCAGATCTCTGAGATCTTTTATTGGGACGGGACATCCTTTTTTCCACGATCCTCCATTGATCATTTTTCTTTGCAGCTTTTTGTCGACAGTGTCTATATGCGCTACGAATTTCGCGCTGGCTATGCTCATCGCAATCGCGACAGCTAAAAAATATCTCATGATGTCTGTCCTTTTCATTTTTGCATCTTTGGCGTCGCCCTGGTCTGGATCGCCCAATTATAACACAAGGTTAGATTGTCGACATGGTATAATCTCCTAATTTCTTTATGGGAATATGATGGAGATTCTACTTTTGACGATAGGCGTGGGTATAGGAGCGCTTTCGGGTTTTTTCGGCATTGGTGGGGGGACTGTGCTGGTTCCCGTGCTGCTGCTTATGGGTTTCGGGATGAAAGATGCCGTGGGAATATCAGTGATGCAGATGGTGTTCAGTTCCATTTACGGCTCATGGCTCAATCTAAAAAAGGGTTCTCTCGTGTTGGGAGAGGGTCTTTTTGTGGGATTTGGAGGTTTCGCCGGAGGATATCTGAGCGGATATCTCGCGCCCTGTATTCCGGATCGTGTTCTTCAGATTGTCTTCGTGGCTTTTGTCGTTTTCGCGCTTTTGAAAATGCACTTTTCGACACTTCGAGAAGAAGACTCGGAGTCCAGGACTCTGCCCAGACCCATACTCTTTTCAATAGGTGCAGCCATAGGAACAGTAGCTATCAGCATAGGTGTAGGAGGTGCCATAGTGCTCATACCTGTACTCTCGGGACTGCTGCACTATCCGGTGAAAAAAGCCGTTAGCGCCGGACTCTTTTTTGTGGTGTTTTCGTCAGTAGCCGGGCTGCTGGGGCGGTTGATGCATGGAGAAATAGAGCTTTTCAACGGTTTTTTGGTCGGTACCGGATCGTTGGCGGGCGTTTGGGTGGGGATATGGCTCAAAGAGCATATAAGCAGCAGAGGTCACAAGAATTTTATAGTGGTGATGTACAGTGTCATACTGGTGATCATGATATATAAAATGTATTCGATATGATCCGCGCAGAGCTTTGCTGCTATAATTCGCACAAAAGAGACTATAAGCCGGACAAGGTGAGTGTTGTCATCAAAGGATAACGGACGATGGACAAAAGAGTACGATACGATACTATTGAGGTTCTGGGAGCGCGAGAGAACAACCTGAAAAATATCGATCTATCTATTCCCAAAAACAAAATGGTCGTAGTAACGGGCATAAGCGGCAGCGGCAAATCCACTTTGGCGTTCAGCACACTCTACGCCGAGGGACAGCGCAGATATATAGAGTCTCTCTCCAGCTACGCCAGACAGTTTCTGGGCAGAGTGGGCAAGCCCGATGTGGACAAAATCGACGGCCTTACTCCCGCGATAGCCATAGACCAGAAAACCACCTCCAAAAATCCCCGCTCGACCGTAGGAACGATAACCGAGATATATGACTATCTGAGACTCTTTTTCGCTCGTGTTGGGGTGCAGCACTGTCACCACTGCGGCAAACCGATATCCTCGATGAGCGCGAGTGATATCATCACTGAGGTACTTCGTCTGCCAGAGGGGTCGAAACTCGTGATTATGGCGCCTTTGGTC
>CAZYUW010000083.1:0-9888 GCA_964650685.1 uncultured Nitratifractor sp. | reverse complement strand
GAGAACGATCCGTATCCCGATACACATGATCGAAACCATAAACCGCATCAACAAGATAATACGAAAACACCTCCAGATGACCGGCAAGGAGCCCGATCTGGAGACCATCTCCAAAGAGGTAGGCCTCTCGGTAGACAAGGTTAAAAATGTGATCAAGATAACGAAAGAGCCTGTCAGCCTGGAGACACCGGTCGGAGACGAGGAAGATGGACGATTCGGAGATTTCATAGAGGACAAAAACACGATCAGTCCCACCGATGCGGTGATGAACGACGATCTCAACCAACAGATAGACGAAGTACTCGATCAGCTGAATGAACGAGAGCAGGCTGTCATCAGAATGAGATTCGGTCTGCTCAAAGATATGAGCGATCGTACATTGGAAGAGATAGGCAAGGAGCTGAATGTCACCAGAGAAAGAGTACGACAGATCGAATCCAGCGCTATCAAAAAACTGAAACATCCAAAAGTCGGCAGAAAACTCAAAAACTATATAGAGGAGTAGAAAGCTGTCACTGCAAGCACTTTGGTTATCGACCACCTGCTAGACAAAAACTGTAGAAACGCATGTTGGTCACATCCTGTCAGTGACAAAAGCTAAAAACATATGAATGAAGATCCCAGATTTTTCGCGCTAATCATCGGCACCGAAATCCTCAACCGCCGCCGCAGCGATAAGCATTTCGATTTCTTGACCGATGAACTGCTGCGGAGAGGTTACAAGCTCGCCGGCAGCTTCACCATCGAAGACGACCCGGCTCTGATCGTCCACACCTTGAAGTTCCTCGCTTCCCAGCCCAGAAGTGTAGTTTTCAGTTTCGGCGGCATAGGATCCACGCCGGACGACCATACCCGCAAAGCCGCCGCCATAGCCCTCGGTGACGGCGAACTGGTCACACACCCCGAAGCCAGAGAGATCATACAACGACGAATCGAGGCGATGAAGATTCCAAACGGACGCTATCCGTTGAGAATGGCCGAGCTTCCCAGGGGAGCCAAACTCATTACCGAAAATCCAGTCAACGGTATGCCGGCCTTTTACCTGGAAGATAGATTCTTTTTCGTTCCTGGTTTTCCGCAGATGAGCCATCCGATGCTCAGATGGGTACTCGATACGATATTCACGGGAGAGAAAAAGCCATACCACAGATTTACACTCACGGCTCTCTGCAGAGAGAGTGAGCTGATCGATGTCATGGAGAGTCTACCAAAAGATGTGGAGCTCTCATCTTTGCCAAAAATATACTCCGACGGCCCGAGGGTATCGATATCTGTCGCCTCCAGGGACGAAGAGGCGGCCAGAAACTCTTTTGGGCGCTTCATAGATGAGCTGGAGAAAAAAAAGATACCCTACTCTATCAACGATGAACGCTGAAAACACCGAAAAACTCAGCATATCACTCGAGAGCGGCAAAAAGCTGAACTACAGACTGATACGAAAAAGAAGCAACAGACACTGCTATATGTACATCAAAAACGGCTCTTTGGAAATACGCTCACCGGCAAAGATGGGTATAGCGGATATAGAAAGATTTATCAGACACAAAGAGAGATGGATATCAAGACATATCGAAAAATCCAAAAAGCGTCAAATAGATCCGAAAGAGCACTTTTTGTATATGGGGGTCAAATACCCCGTATCCATAGTTGCACAACGAGACGCTTCGGTACGCGAAATGGAGTTCGACGGCAAAACGGCCATATTTAGACTCTCCGTGACGCAAGAGGCGGATATCCGAAAAGAGATAGAGAACCTCACTGAAAGTTACTATAAAACAAACGCTCCGAATGTGATATTACCCAGAGTGCGATACTGGAGTGAAAAGATGGGGCTGACACCCTCGAAAGTCTCTTTCAGAAAAGCCAGAAGCAGATGGGGGAGCTGCTCGACCAAAAACACCATATCGCTCAACACACGACTGCTGTGTCTGCCTCAACATCTAAGTGATTATATCATCGTGCACGAACTGGCGCACATTATACACAAAAACCACTCCAGAGAGTTTTGGAGATGTGTGGAGCGCTATATACCCGATACGAAGGCGTATCGCCTCGAACTGAGGGAGTACACGCTACAGACCTCCCCTTCCTCCGAGTGAAAAAAGAAGAGGCTATTTCGTTTCGTAGTTATCTATCGCCTGAGCGAGTATCTTTTCAGCTTTTTCTTTGTTTTCGAAACCTGTAACCTTGACCCATTTGTTTGGCTCGAGCATCTTGTATGTCTCGAAAAAGTTTTTTATCCTAGCCAGAGTATGCTCAGGCAGATCGTCGATATCGCGGATAGATTTGTACGCGGGATCGATCTTGTCCGATGGAACAGCTATGAGCTTTTCGTCTATGCCGCTTTCATCCTCCATCATCAGAACACCCACAAGACGACATTTGATAAAAGAGCCGGGATGAAGAGGATACTCGCTGATCACGAGAATATCTGCCGGATCACCGTCATCGGAGAGAGTGTTGGCTACAAATCCATAGTTGGCCGGATAGAACATCGCCGAATACATAACCCTGTCTACCTCTATGGCTCCGCTCTCTTTGTCGAGTTCGTATTTGATATTGGATCCATACGGAACCTCTATTATGGCTTTGACCGCGTCGGGATTGTCACCGTACCCTATTTTCGATATGTCCATTATTTTTCCTTATGAGATATATTGGAATAATTGGAAATTCTACCACACTTTGAGTAAGACGATGCCAAAAACTCATCCGACTCGATAAGTCAGATAAGCGAACCTTGAGGGGCGAGGAGGCTCAGGCGCCAGGCCTGCGCTACGGTTTTTGCGACGAAGGAGAAGAGACCGACTCGGATTCCACAGAAGATGCGTTGCTGTCTCTCTTTTCGCTGTTATCGGAACTTTTATTGGCTTCGCTTTCAGTCTGAGCGGTTGTGGCAGCACTTTCTGGCACAGCGGCAACTTCACTCTTCTTTGTCGAAACTGTTTTGTTGAGATCGGCCGCGGAGCTTTCGCTTTTCGATCGAGCTGTTTCATGCGTTGATGTTTTTTTCTCGGGGATATTCTCCGAATCCGATATCTTTTGTGCTTGTGGCACAGCTTTTGATTGCGCTGGTGGCGCGGAGGAGTCGCTCTTGACACTTGAGGAGGCGCTTTTTACATTGATTGCATGTTGAAATACCAGTGTGCAGCCTTTTTTGCCGGACGCAAAGATACCGGCGGTAAAAGCGATAGCTACAAGCAGAAAGAGCACCTTCAGAGCGGTTTTTTGCACAAGTACACTGAGTAGTTTGAAAAGCATGAGCGCCAAAGAGGCGTAAAAGAGATATATGGACAGCTGCTTGTGAGCCTCCAGAATATCTTTCGCTTCACCGCTGACGAGATCGCCGGCTCTTTTGGCGTCAGCGCTCCCGCTTAAAAGGGCGAAATAGATCACTGCGGTCAAAATCAGCATAAATACGAAACTGAGTACTCCAATGGTTCTTTTTTTCACCACCAGATTGATGATCTCGAGCACTATGATCACGACAGGCAAAGCAATGGCGAAGTGAGTAAGCATCGGATGTATCATCTCCGCGACAGGAATATTTATACCAGCCGGCAACTCTGGTATGTTCAACACAGGAAGAGCCATATCTATATCCTTTTTTTGTTTTCGACAAATAGCGAATTGTATCATATTTTACGATATCCGCCACATTCATACTTGATTGAAACAATGTGACGATATCTGCACAGTGCCGCATCATATTCGGCACGAATCGTAAAATTACTTTACAAAACAACCGATGTATGGGCTATCTGCAGATTATCAGATCGATATCGACACCGCAAAACGAACTATTTTTATAATAATATATAATAATAATATATTTTCCAATAAAATAGATTAAAATCGATTTAAATATATTCCAAATTGTCCAAACAGTATACAACTATGCTATAATTACCCATCCTATCCAAAAAAAGAAAGGAAATACCATGAGCGCTCTGGATGACAAAATCTCCAAATATACGGAAGAGAACAAAAAACTGGGACTGGGGCTCGATGATGAGCTTATAGCCAAGGTGACAAAGGGACTTGGACCATCTATCTATAAAAAAGATACGGAAACGGTATCGTGTTCGGACAAGACCGAACTGGACAGAGTTAGGCAGAACTATCTGATAAAAAAACTGGGACTGGATCTTTCCGATAACGAGATGGATGCGGCCATAAAAGAGGTTTGTGAGAAAATGGGATCGAACAATCGCAACAAGTTTCGCGCCCTGTTCTACGCTCTACTTGCACAAAAGTTTGGCAAAGAGAGCATCTACGGATAACGCCGGGCACTGACAGATAAAAAACGAGTCACCGCCGTTAGAGGCGGGACTGCGCCCTCAAAATGGTTTGATTACGACGAAAATGACTATGCCGATCATCAGAAGAGTCGGTACTTCGTTGTAAAAACGATAAAATTTGCCTGGCTTGAACGATGGATCGAGAGCGAGCTTCTTTCTATGAAACTCCAATGAGAAGTGATAGGCAAAAAGTACCGCTACAAATACTATCTTTGCGTATATCCATCCGCTGTCTAAGATCGAACGATTCAGCCACAGCATGACGGCTCCAGACAAAATAGTCGCCCACATTGCGGGATTGCCTATGTATTTGATGAGTTTGTACTCCTGTATCTTTACGACCTCTACGAATCCTTTGTTGTCGGCATGTTCGCTGTGGTACACATAGAGTCTGGGCTGATAAAACAGCATAGCCATCCAGCTGACGAAACTCATGACATGAAAAGCCAATATCCACAAATAGTACTCCATATCTACTCCCTGATCTCAAAATCCCTGTCTGACCACACGACAAGTTCTTTGTGGTTTTTATAATATCCTATTTGGGCTCTATGTACGATTATATAGGAGCCGTCGGCTGGTATCCATCTCTTTTTTTTGAAAAAAAGCCTGAAAGAGTTGTTTCCGATATGCACTTTTCCTTTTCGATAGATACCCTTTATTTCCGATACCACTTCGGATACCCCATAGGCTCCGGAAGCCATGCGCTTTTCGTCGAAAACCTCTATATACGACGAGATATCCGTACTGCCCTTGCGGCGAACGATCTCCAGATCGCTTACTTCCGGCATCCCTTTGTATCGTCTGGTCTTTTCTATCCTGAGATCGTATATGCCGCCCTCTCTCAGAGAAGCCGCACATCCATAAAGCAATATCGCATCCCTGGAACCTTTTTGTACCACTATGGCGCTTTTGCCTCTTTTGAACAGGACTGTCGCCCCTTCGAGCAGAAAAGGATACTTCGTCTTTGGGATTTTGAAAATATCCCGGACAGCCACACTCTTGCTATGATGAGCTTTCGCTTCGTTGTCGACAGTATCGTTTTTGTCGCTTTTGAAATATGAGAGTATACCCGAGAGAAGATTGCCATCTTTTTTTGTAAAAGTCGCATATACAGGAAGATGATCGGAAAAACCTCTACCTTTATGTTTGCCATGATCGAGTCTCCATCTCCTGATCTCACCGTGTCTTCCAAAAAGATATCGTGGAGCGAAAACACCAAACGATCCGACCTTATACTCCCAGCCCGCTCCGTCGAACAGAGATGGAGGCAGAAGTATCGCGTCTATCGCCTCTTTGTCTCCGAAGAAGTTGTGACTCCATCTGCGGAAAGGTTCTATCTCCAGCCACAGATTGTAGTGACATAGGGACTGAGGACATGGATTTTTCATATCTCTTGCGCGCAGAAGTTCTCCATCGCCCAAAGATGTACCCAGTATCTGATTGATACCGGCCAGACCGTCAGTATCGTTATGCCTGGACTCCATTGTGCGATACTCGTCGTAATCACTGTTGAAGTCCCCTATGAGTATATATTCACTTCCGACGGGCAAACGCTCGATTCTGGAAGCAAGTGCTTTGGCATATATCACCCTTTCACTCTCCGGTGCAGCCTTGGATCTCCAGTGATTGACAAATATTTTCAAGCCCGGATCCGCCTTGAGAGTGATCTCCAGAATGGAGCGGTATCCGCCCGAGTATCTCACCGGCAGTTCTTTTTTGGACGCGATCGGCACACGAGAGAGAACCGCTACATGAACGGGCGTATCTCTGGCAGAAGTTACAGCCCTATAGGGGTATGCACACCCCACCCTTTCGAGAAAGCTCTGCAATCTATGCAGAACATTGTCGTTCTCAATCTCTTGAAGTCCTATTACATCTGCATCCAGATCGCATATCACCTGTGAAATGTTGGCCAGCTTTTTCTCCAGCATAGCCCCATTCCAGTTGTGTCTACCCGGAATATACTCCTCATATTCACTGCCATCTTTTACCATATCGAAAAGATTTTCGACATTCCAACTGGCTATCTTCAGAGCATCTTTGGCCATGCATGCATAAAGTGACAGCGAAACAGTTATCAATATTTTCAAAAAAGAGTTTTTCAACCTGAAGTCCTCCACCGTATATATCATAAAAAAAATGACAACAGATGAATTTTACCGTCTTTGGAAGTGTTGACTTGAAAATATATCAAAGAGAAAGAAAAACAGAAATATCGAGAGATATAAAAAAGCAGCCCATCACTGTGGGCCGCTATGATGATCGTCACTCGACTTCGGCGTCGATCACATCATCGTCCGAAGGCTTGGAGGAACCAGCTGCGCTTTCGCCTCCGGCTTGCTGGGCAGAAGCAGCCTGTTGAGCGAGTTTCTGGTTGTGGGTATTGAGCTCGGCAACCTTCGCGTCTATCTGCTCTTTCGTAGCGTTCTCGTCTTTGACCAGAGCCTCGACCTCGCCCGCGACCTTCTCTATCTCGGACTTCAGCCCTGGATCGACTTTATCGCCCAGCTCTCCGAGAGTCTTACGGGTCTGATGTACAAGCGCGTCAGCCTGGTTTTTGGCTTCGACCAGCTCTTTTCTCTTCTGGTCGTCAGCTTTGTGGGCCTCGGCATCCTGAACCATTCTCTGGATCTCGTCTTCGCTCAATCCAGAAGAGCCAGTTATCTTGATCTCCTGAGACTTGCCGGTAGCTTTATCCATCGCCGTTACGGTCAAAATACCGTTCGCGTCTATATCGAATGTCACCTCTATCTGAGGAACCCCTCTGGGCGCTGGCGGTATACCGCTGAGCTCAAACATTCCCAGAGACTTGTTGTCTTTGGCAAATTCGCGCTCTCCCTGTACGACATGTATGCTTACTGCGGGCTGATTGTCCTCCGCCGTGGAGAAGATCTGCGATTTTTTGACCGGTATAGTGGTGCCTTTTTCTATGATCCTGGTAGTAACTCCACCCAAAGTTTCTATACCAAGGCTCAATGGAGTCACATCGAGCAGCAATACATCTTTGACATCTCCTGTCAATACACCACCCTGTATTGCCGCGCCTATTCCCACAACCTCATCTGGGTTGACAGACTTGTTAAGCTCCTTGCCGAAATAAGATTTGACCTTCTCCTGTACCAGCGGCACACGGGTAGAACCGCCAACCATTACAACCTCTTTTATATCGCCTTTACTCAAGCCGGACTCTTTGAGAACTTCGTCAATTTTCTTGACGGTTTTTTCGACGAGATCCTCTATCAGGGACTCGAATTTGGCCCTGGTCAACTTCATCACCAGATGCTTTGGTCCGCTGGCGTCAGCTGTAATAAACGGCAGATTGACCTCGGTCTCATTTGCGGCTGAAAGCTCTTTTTTGGCGTTTTCCGCAGCCTCTTTCAATCTCTGCAACGCCATGATATCGGCTTTAAGATCTATACCATTTTCCTTTTTGAACTCATCCACGATATAGTCTATGACACGGTTGTCGAAATCGTCTCCACCGAGAAACGCATCTCCGCCTGTAGAGAGAACCTCTACAACTCCATCTCCGGTCTCCAGTATCGTAACATCGAATGTACCGCCTCCCAGATCATAAACGGCTATATTCTCGCTCTCTTTTTTATCCAGTCCGTACGCGAGCGCGGCCGATGTCGGTTCATTTATAATCCTCAACACATTAAGGCCGGCTATCGTACCGGCCTCTTTCGTTGCTTTTCTCTGTGCATCGTTGAAGTATGCCGGAACCGTTATGACCGCATCCGTAACCGGTGCCCCGAGATACGCCTCGGCATCCTCCTTGAGTTTCATCAGGATCTTGGCGGATATCTCCTGTGGAGTATATATCTTGCCATCTATCTCTATAGCGCACGCTCCGTTTTTGTCGGTCACATGATAAGGGAGCCTCTCTTTGGCCTCTTTGGCTTTCTCTTCGTTGCACATCAGACCCATGATACGCTTGACTGAGTAGACAGTCTTTTCGGGGTTGGTAACCATCTGGCGTTTTGCCGGATCACCTACCAGCACCTCTCCCTTGTCGGTGAAAGCCACTACAGAAGGGGTGGTGTTTTTACCCTCTTTGTTGAGTATGATTTTCGCTTCTGCGTTTTCGTATACGGCCATAGCCGAGTTCGTGGTACCCAGATCTATTCCTATTGGTTTACTCATCTCTTCTCCTTTTCATGATATTGTTGTTTTTATTTCTTCTCGACGCATTATAGGCTCTTTGTCGCTCACACATCGCAACCTAGGTTGCTTTAATTCATTTTTTCGTACACACCACTGATGGCCTGAGAACACGATCTCTGAGTTTGTAGCCCTTCTGGAGTACCTGAACGATCTCACCACTCTCGTGCTCATCACTGTCGAGCTGCTGGACGACCTGATGCACATAAGGATCGAATACACCTTCGTTGGCTATCTCCTCCACTCCATGCTTCTTGAGTACCTTGAGCATCTGCTCGTAGGTTAATGTGACCCCCTCTTTGATTTTTGATACAGCGTCATGTGAAATATCGTCTTCTTCCATCTGATCCATTGATACCAGAGCGCTTTCGAACGAATCAATGATACTGAGCAGGTCTTCGGCAAAACTTTCATTGGCAAAAGCGACCGCCATAGCCTTGTCTTTCTCAAGCCTCTTTTTCATATTTTCGAAATCCGCATGCGCCCTCAGATATCTGTCTTCAAACGAAGCAAGCTCCTCTTTGCACTTCTCAAGCTCCTCTTCGCAAATGGTTTTATCGGACTTTTCGGCCGAGGCATCCCCAGCGGAAGACTCTTTCGCTATTTTTTCTTTTGCGGATTCCTTTTCTACGCCCGCACTCTCTCTTGTGATCTCTTCTTTCTTCTCTTTTCCCATATATTTACCTCACTTCAAAAAGTGTAACGGTGCTATTATATTCAATTGAGTAGTTTTTTGTCAAGCGTAAATCAATGTATTTTTTTATATTTCTTTAGTCGTTATATATCAATTTTTATAAGTATATTTAGTTCAATTATATCTCATAGCAATCGATACTGTGGACAATACAAGATAATCGTATACGCGCGGCGGTTATATTTCTGATATGATAAAATTGACAGAGACAGATTTATCGCAAATTTTTTGAATATTGTCTGTAAAACAGGCTTGATCAGAATAGAGTATGGAGATCTCCACCATTTGATGAAAGAGAAATTACCGGGATAACTAAAGTAGAAGGTGTCCCCGAAAAGAGGTGCTCAGTTTCTTATACCGAGTGCCTCTTTGATAGCGATATATCGATTGTAATCGCTTTTGTGGAGATATCGAAGCAATCTTCGTCTTTGACCTACCAGCTTCAAAAGCCCCAATCTTGACGAGTGATCTTTCTTGTTGTTTTTAAGGTGTTCGGTCAGATTGGATATTCTTTCGCTCAAAAGCGCTATCTGCACCTCAGCGGAACCGGTATCGTTCTCGCTTCTGCCGAATTTAGCGATAATTTCTTGTTTTTTCGCCGAATCCAAAGCCATACTTGACCTCCTGATTGGTATTTTGAGCTGTAATGATACCCTACAAAGCTGAGAAGCATCTAAAAAACAGGTAGAAAATGGATCTGCGCACATTTTACATTTGCAGGATATT
>CAZYUW010000082.1:0-5969 GCA_964650685.1 uncultured Nitratifractor sp. | reverse complement strand
AGGGGTCGAAACTCGTGATTATGGCGCCTTTGGTCAAAGAGAAAAAAGGCACTTTTGCCGATATGATCGAATCCCTGAGGCACAAAGGATATGTCAGGGCGATGATCGACGGGGTGATGGTGCGCCTGGATGAAGAGATAGAGCTCTCCAAAACAAAAAAACATAGCATCAAAGTGGTTGTCGATCGTGTCGTAGTAAAAGAGGGCAGCAAAGAGAGAATAGGGCAGGATATAGAGAAGGCGTTGAAGGAGAGTTATGGTGAAGTGGAGATAGAGGTACTCAATCACAAGGAGGTTGGGTTGGATCGCAAGGATTTTCACTACTCCGAGCATCTTGCCTGCTTCGAGTGCAAGTTGAGTTTCGAGCCTCTCGAACCGGTAAGTTTTTCTTTCAACTCCCCCAAAGGGGCATGCCCGGCGTGTGATGGGCTGGGGATAAGGTACGCGTTGGATATGAGTCGGATCATAGACAGCTCCAAAACCATTTCTGCGGGTGCTGTCAGGATAATGCACGGTTTCAACAAAAGTTACTATGCCAAATTTCTGGCCGCTTTTTGCGAACAAAATGGCATACCGGTAGATATTCCCTGGGAGGAGCTTCCGGAGCATCGCAAAAAAGCCGTACTCTACGGGATAGGAGATCCTGTCACTTTTACATGGAAACGCCACAGACTCAAAAGGGAGTGGCCCGGGGTGGTGCAGTTCGCTCATGAAATGTTCAAGGATGAGAGAGATCTGGCGGAATATATGACCGAAAAGATATGCGACAAGTGCGGAGGTCATCGTCTGAGGCCCCGTTCGCTGGCGGTCAGGATAGAGGGGAAAAATATCGCCGATATCATCGATATGCCGATAGAGGAGAGCTATGCATATTTCGCCGACGAAAACAACTTTTCACATCTGAGTGAACAGCAGCGGATGATAGCCGAACCTATACTCAAGGAGATAAGGGAGAGACTCTTTTTTCTATACGATGTGGGTCTGGGGTATCTGGCGCTGAGTCGGGACGCTAGAACCATATCCGGAGGTGAAGCTCAGCGTATCCGTATAGCCAGTCAGATAGGATCGGGATTGACGGGTGTGATGTATGTCCTGGATGAACCCAGTATAGGGCTGCATGAGCGCGATACGATGAAGCTCATACGCACACTCCACTCTCTGCGTGACAAAGGAAATACGGTCATAGTGGTCGAGCACGACAGGCAGACCATCATGGCTGCCGATTTCATAGTCGATATAGGTCCAGGGGCGGGTGAATATGGAGGAGAGGTCGTTTTTGCCGGAGAGGCACGAAAGTTGAAAAAGACAAAAAGCCTGACATCGGACTATCTCTATGGCAGAAAAAAGATTGAGTATTCACATGGAGACAAAGAGGTTGAAAAATGGCTTGAGATACGGAATGTGAATATCAATAACATAAACAATCTCACAGCCCGAATACCGCTGGGACAGTTCGTATGCGTAACGGGTGTCAGCGGCAGCGGTAAAAGTTCGCTTGTACTCCAGACACTTCTCCCCGTTGCGCGAGAGATTCTCAATCGCGCTCGCAAAGTCAACCGTATAGAGGGGGTGGAAATAGACGGGCTGGAGCATCTGGACAAGGTGATATATCTCGATCAGAGCCCCATAGGCCGTACTCCCCGTTCCAATCCGGCAACATATACGGGGATAATGGACGAGATACGAAAACTCTTCGCTCAGACGAAAGAGGCTGAGCTTCGGGGATACAAGGTGGGCAGATTCAGTTTCAATGTCAAGGGAGGTCGATGCGAGAAGTGTCAGGGTGAGGGGCAGATCAAGATAGAGATGCATTTTCTGCCCGACGTGATGGTCACTTGTGACGCGTGCGGAGGTAGTCGCTACAACGAGCAGACGCTGGAAGTGCTCTATCGAGGCAAGAGTATTGCCGATGTTTTGGCGATGAGTGTTGATGAGGCACTGGAGTTCTACAGAGCAATCCCGTCCATCGCGTCCAAACTGGAAACATTGATGGCGGTCGGATTGGACTATATCAAGCTTGGACAGAACGCGACGACTCTCTCTGGCGGAGAGGCTCAGCGTATCAAACTTGCCAAGGAGCTCAGCCGCAAAGATACGGGCAAGACTCTATATATTCTCGATGAGCCGACGACAGGTCTGCACTTTGCCGATGTGGACAGGTTGACGGGAGTGCTTCATCATCTGGTCGAACTTGGCAACAGCGTCATCGTGATAGAGCACAATCTCGATATGGTCAAAAATGCCGATTATATAATAGACATGGGCCCCGAAGGGGGTAGCAAAGGAGGGCTCATTATAGCCGAGGGTACGCCCGAAGAGCTGGCCAGGCACTATACATCGACAGGCAGCTATACGGGAGAGTATCTCGCCAGAGAGTTCTCGCTGGGTATTTAACGAAGAGAGAGATGGCCGATTTTCCGGATCTATCGACTACTTTTTCGCTCTGGCAAGTTCGAGCAGATGTCTGAACTGCTCCTCGTTCAATATTTGTCGTATCTCTTCGATACATCTCAGGTGGGCTTTGGTCAAAGCCGCTTTGGCTTTGGCTATCTCATCGACGAGGCTGTCGAGGCTGGATGGATCTTTTTTCTCTTCGAGTGATTCCCGAGCCAGCCTCAGCTCCATATCTTTTATCTTTTTTGCCGCTTTTGCAGCTTCTGGAACCGTTTTTTTCTGTAGAGCCATTATGGCTTCGATCTGCTTGTCGTTCAGCTTGAGTTCATCCCCTTTTGGATGAAAAAGTGCTGTTCCGACCAGAAATGGCAGGTTGCTGTTTACGAGAAAGTACCCCTGTGGAAAAATCTCTTTTTGGGCGTGGTTGTATGGGCCTTTTTCGCCTTTCATTTTCATCAATTTTTTGGCGCAGTCGTTTTTCTCCAGTATAGGTTTGGCGCTGGAGAGAGTAGCCATAGACGCTATAAGCGCAGTCGCAATGATATATCTTTTCACTTCTTTTCCTTATGTAGTGGTTTTGAACCTGAATAATATTCGCTGAAAATAAACAGCTTGTAAATGAAAACTTTATATAATTTTATAAGATATGTTTATATTTTTAAATTTATATATTCGTACGATCGATCGTTACTGCTTTGTTAATGAATGATCGATACAATTCCCATTGTATTTGCAAAAATAAAGAAAACACAGGAGTGAAAATGTTGAAAAAGATATTGCTGGCGTTGATCGTGGGAGCCGTCTCTCTCGCAGCCGATCCTATATTGCCCAATAATGAACTTCAGCTTGGATTGCTGAGTGAAGCCGCCAAGAAAAAACTGATAGTGCTGGCTACGATGCGCCTCAAAGGTGAGCAGAAGAAGAATTTTGGAAACAAGTATGACGAGTATCAGAAAAACCTCATAAAGCTCAGAATAGATGAGTTGAAGCTCATAAAAGAGTATGGAGCGAACTATGAAAAGATGGATGACAAGGCTGCCGACAAACTTTTGGCCGACTGGATCAAGCTCCAGAAAGAGCAGCTGGCTTTAAAAGAGAAGTATATAGAGGAGTTCAAGAAAATCCTTCCATCGTCGCTGGTAATCAGGTTTTTTCAGATCGAGAATCGTATAGAGATACTCAAAGAGGCCAGAGTCGCGCGTCAGATACCTCTTGCCATTCCAGAGCAGGCCAAAGAGGATAACAAGATTCAAAATACGAAAAAATAGCGTTTAGCCGCCCATGTTGGCGGCCAGGCTTGATAGATTCCCTCCAATCACTGCACTTTCGCGTCCCAATGTATGGATATTTCGATAAAATGGTCATGATCATTATTGCAAATGGATCTATAAAGAGGTATTTGTATGCATAGAAAAAACAGACTGCTCCTCAATGGCAAGGTGTCGTCCCAGCCTTTTGTCAGGGAAGCTGTGCAAAATGTCAGAAAGATCGACCCCAAACTCGAGGTACGAGTCACTTACGAATATGGAGATATCGCCAGAATGGTGTCCGAAGCCGTCAACGAAGAGGTGGGCAGGATCATTGCAGGAGGAGGGGATGGTACTTTGAACGAGGCTGTCAACGCTCTGATGGGTATCGAGAAGGAGAGGCGTCCGGAATTGGGCATAGTGCCGTTGGGGACGGCTAACGATTTCGCTGTATCGTGTGGAATCTCCATGCTGGCGGAGGAATCGCTGAAGATGGCGGTGGAGTTTCCGGTATATGAAGTCGATGTCGGTAAGGCCAACGAGAGATATTTTCTGAATGTCGCCAGCGGCGGTTTTGGGGCTGTAGTCACATCCCAGACTCCTCCCGAACTGAAAAGTCTGCTCGGTGGAAGTGCGTACGCGTTGACAGGTCTGATGAAGCTGCTCAGTTTTACTCCGCATAGAGGGCGCATGAGGATAGGGAATATGGAGCTTTCTGGTGCCACACTCGCTGCTGCCGTATGCAACGGGAGAAGATCCGGAGGGGGTCAGATGTTGGCTCCAAAGGCGTTTATAGACGATGGGTTGCTGGATATAGTGTTGCTGGAGCCTTTCAGTCCGATAGATATACCACAGCTGCTGGAGGATTTTCAGAACCCTTCTGAAAATGGAAAGTTCTATAAGTATTTTCAAGCCGAGAGGGTCGATGTGTATTCGGACGAGGAGTATAGACCGATCAATCTCGACGGGGAACCATACGACTCCCTAGATATCTCTTTTTCTATCATGAAGAAAGCGCTTAATATCGTTTTGCCTCGAGAGTGTCCTCTGCTGTCTCGAATGGAGAGGCAATGAGGATACTTCATTTCAGCGATCCACATTTCGATCTATCCCTGCATGCTATTCCATGGAAAAAGTGGTTCGGCAAACGGGCCATAGGGGCGTTGAATCTGCTGGGAGGCAGGGGGAAGCGTTTCGACGAAGCCGAAGAGAAGATAGAGGCATTGGCGAGATTCAGTTCGAGGCAAGGTGTGGATCTGATGCTTTGTACCGGAGACTATACGGCTCTCGGGCTCTACTCGGAGCTTGAAAACGCCGCTAAACTCATAGAGATCCTCAGCAAAAGTTGCGATACATACATCACCATACCCGGAAATCACGACGTATACTCCATAGACGCTATCAGAGGAGGTCATTTTCCACTCTTTTTCGGAGAGTATATGGGTACAGACTGCCCTGAGTTTCTCAGTGACGATATCTGGCCTTTCGTAAGGCTTTTTGGGCACAATGTAGCCGTCATAGGTCTAAACAGCGCGAAACCCAATCCCATACCCTGGAGATCGGATGGGCATATACCCACTGTGCAGCTCGACTCTTTCAGAAAGATAGTACAAGATGAGCGGATCAGGGACAGGTTTATTTTTGTCATGACACACTATGCAGCGCGAACCGAACGAGACGAGCCGGATACGAGACTGCACGGTTTGAGCAATGCGGACGAGTTTCTCGATATATGCTCGACGATCCGTAGAGGTGCAATCCTCAATGGGCATATACACAGATGCTACAGTGTGCAACCGGCTGGAGTCAATATATATCAATATTGCGCGGGAAGTATCAGTATGGATGGCAGGGAGGGATTCTGGCTTTTCGATATAGAAGATGATAATATGGAGGCAAAAAGGGGAGTGTACGAAAACGGAGAGTTCGTATTGATAGAGTGCGTGACGAAAACGAGCGAAACTGGCAAAAATGATAGAACGATAAAGGATGTCGATGCATGAGTATATGACGATACTCGGAATAGCTCTGGTGATATTGGGGTATGGATATTTTTCTAAACTGCTTTCGAGATACAATATATCCGGCCCCATGGTTTTTACGGCTGTAGGTGTGATGCTCTCTCCTCTGCTTGCTGGAGGGGACGCCATACATCCCAACGCCGAAGCGATTCAGATTGTGGCCGAGATAGCTTTGATCGTAGTGCTTTTCAGCGACGCGGCCGCATTGGATCTGCAGCATCTAAAGGGCCAGTGGCGCTATCCAGCGAGGTTGCTTTTCATAGCTTTGCCCATTACTATAGTCATAAGTACTTTGAGCGCTACCTATT
>CAZYUW010000081.1:0-5609 GCA_964650685.1 uncultured Nitratifractor sp. | reverse complement strand
TCGAGAGTGCTCGAAGAGGCGTTCAAGCTGCTGGATACTGCCCTCTCGGAGCACTACAAAAACATCAGATACGAACTGTACGACCTGGAAAAACATCTGCTGAACCCATAAAACAGCACCTTGGTGACTATGGTTTTTTCTTTAGAGAAACAAAAACTATCTCTATATCCAGCACCCTCCTCCCATACTCTCTCTCGACTCTTTTTATTCCCCTGTAATCCAAAACGGCCCTGCCACCACTTACGCCGCTGTATTTGATGTACGACAACATTTCCCTTGTGCTGTCGAAATGAACCCTGAAGCCCATTTCTTCGAAAGTTTCTACTGTGTAGTGTTTTTTTGCCTCCGCAAGAATATCAGCAGAGGGACAAAGCGGGGAAGAGGCTCCTGCAAAAGAGAGAAGGTCTTCAAAAGTTTTTTCGGTAAAAAACGACAGATACAGATTTCCGCAAAACTCGGATAACGAAGCAAAAAGACGACAAGGATCGGTACACCACTGTAGAGCCGATGACGAAAATATGGCATCTATACTTTTTTCTTTGAAGTATTCAGGCAAAACAGGATCCTCAAAATCCATATTCAACAAAACCGTATTGTCCGACACCGGATGGAGCTGCAGCATCTCCGCCGACAGATCTATGCCAAAATAGTTGGCAAATGAAATATTTTTGATCCTCAATTGCCTGTATATTTCGCCGTCACCACACCCAATATCTACAATATTTCCAAATCTGGTCCTCCCTGCCATCTCTATCGTTTTTTCTGCTGCAAGCTTCTGGATATGGTTGTGCTTCCTGTAGCTCTTCGCGTATCTAGAAAATTGTCTTATCGTATCTTTTATCATTAATTCATTCACATTTGGGTATAATCGCGAAATTATATCTTAACGGAACTTCCGTGCTCCTATGCCGGAATCGGTCGAACAATATAGTTTATCTAAAACATTCAACCAAGAAAAACGGAGATCGACATCATGACATCGACATTAATGATCATACAGATTGTTATAGCCATAGTTATCACTATCGCGATTCTTTTGCAAAAGAGCTCGAGCATAGGGCTCGGAGCCTACAGCGGCAGCAACGAGTCCCTCTTTGGAGCCAAAGGCCCGATGGGATTTCTGGCCAAGTTGACATTTCTTCTCGGATTGGCCTTTGTGATCAACACACTGGCATTGGGCTATCTATACAACAAGGAAAACAGCTCGTCCGTAACAGATACGATCGAAACGAAAAAGAAAAAGATCATACCCTCCAATCCCACGAAGCCCAAAGAAGAGTCGCCAAAAGCTCCTGCAACGAAATAGGATAGACACGCTCCCTGTATAAACAAATCCGCATTCGCCTCGCACGCCTCTGCGCTGCCGTAAGCAAAAAGAGGTTAGAATAGAGCTTTGAAACTGAAGTGCACAAGAAGGAGAGTATATATGCTTGAAGATCTGTATGAAGAGACGAAATCACATATGGAAAAGAGTATCGAAGCGATGAAGCGGGATTTCGCCACGCTGCGAACCGGCAAGGTGAGCACCCAGATCGTAGATGCCATCAAGGTGGACTACTACGGAACACCCACTCCCCTGAACCAGGTGGGGAGCGTCGTAGTTCAGGACGCCACAACAATCGCGATAAATCCATGGGAAAAATCGATGCTTCCGATAATTGAGAAGGCGATACAGGAGGCCAACATCGGAGTCAATCCCAACAACGACGGAGATTTTATCAAACTATTTTTCCCTCCAATGACCAGCGAGCAGCGCCAGGAGATCGTCAAGCAGGCCAAAGCCATGGCCGAAAAAGCCAAAGTAGCCGTACGCAATATCCGAAAAGAGTCCAACAACAAAATAAAGAGAATGGAACACGACAAAGAGATCAGTGAGGATGAGATGAAGCGCTCTTTGGAACAGATACAGAAGATCACGGATGAGTATATAGCGAAAATAGACGAGTCTCTGGCAAACAAAGAGGCAGATATCCTGAAAGTATGACGATGGATATCGAGCAGATATACAGAGAATCCGGGGCTCTGCTGGAAGGGCATTTCATTCTCTCGAGCGGCAACCATTCCAATCGGTACCTTCAGAGCGCCAAAGTTCTGGAGGACCCCAAAAGAGCGGAAATTCTAGCCAAAGAGCTGGCCAGACAGATCTCTGGGAGCGGACTGAAAATAGATACGGTATGCGCTCCGGCACTCGGCGGCGTATTGGCTGGCTACGAGTTGGCACGGGCAATGGGGGTACGCTCGATCTTCGTCGAGCGCAAAGAGGGGAAGATGCAGTTGCGCCGTGGTTTTGAGGTAGAGCCTGGCGAAAAGATCCTTATATGCGAGGATATCGTCACCACCGGTGGCTCCGCAATGGAGGCCGCAGAGATCATCACAAAGCTGGGAGCCGAAGTGGTTGGCTTCGCCGCCCTGGCCAATCGTGGATTTTGTCGCAAAGAAGGAGCGGCGAAAGAGCCCGAACCGGAATGCAAGCTTCCTGTGAACAAGCCACTTTTCGCTCTGGCGGACTTCAGATTCTCCATGTATACACCCCAGGAGTGCCCTATGTGCAAAAAAGGTGAAACAGCCATAAAGCCAGGCAGCAGGGGAGGGTAAAATATCTTTAGGGGCCGCTATGGACCTGAATTGAAACTCAGACCGACATGGATATCCTCTCTCTATACAACAAGGAGAGAATATGTTTCGCAAGACTACAATCCGTACGACTATACTCGTAAACATCCTCTTTGTCGTCCTGGTCGTCTCCGGAGTGCTACTGTTTCTACAGTTTCACTTCGGTCACGATCTCGCCCTGAAAGCAACCAGAAAAAACTTTTTGGAGATATCGGAAAATATTGTTTACGACATCAAGGAAAGGGACAGGGCTGCCAAAGAGAGACTTAAACTCCTCTCTTTGTCTCTGGACGAAAAAGATATCACTATTCAGAATATCGACAAATGGTTCGAAAAAACATCCAAAACTTTCATGGCTGGACACAGAGATACATACGCTCTCTATCTCACTCTGGGGAAAGACGACTTCGCCGAGCTGATCGACGCCAGGATGCTCGATAAGAGCAAAAACATCTACTCCGCACCAAAAGGCACCAGATGGATAGTGATAAAGATAGATATTGCTCACAAAAAGAAACAAAACAGAGTTTTTGTATTTTATGACAAAAGTTTCAGGGAAATTGGGACTAGAAAAGACAGCAGCAATTACTATCCGTCTCACAGACCATGGTTCAGACAGGCCATAAGAAGTTCCGGCAAAGTGACAAGAAGCGATCCGTACAAATTCAGCTTTCTTAAAAAAACAGGTATCACCTACTCTATGAAAGCAGATGGAAGCAAGATCGTTTTGGGCGCTGATTTTACCATTGAGAGCCTGAACGCTCTTCTTGAAAGACTGAAAAGCATTCCACAAAGTGTACTCTTTCTGTTTGACGAAAAAGGCAACATCATAGCCTCATCTCGCAATTACAATATCCCGAAAAGCGTCATGAACAAACTGCTTTCAAGCAGAGAAACAAAAAAAATAAAAGCGATTTCCATGGATGGACAAAAGTATTTCGCTATGCTCGGAAAGCTCTCTACAGAAATCGGCGACACTACATGGATAGGCTTCAGTGTAAACTCCGATGTGATACTGAAACCATACCAAGAGAAGGTGACATATGGCATTCTCAGCGCACTGGCGGCAATCGTACTGCTTATTCCGCTCGTTTTATGGACCACAGGCAGATTGACAAAACCGATTTACAGACTGATGAAAGAGAACGAAAAGATCAGAGACAGAAAATTTTCGGAGGTGAAACTGATAGAGAGCAATATCGTGGAACTGGACAGGCTCTCCCGATCTCTGCTCGACATGTCGAAAAGTATCCAGGCCTATCAGAATGCCCAGAAAAAACTTCTCTATTCGTTTATAAAACTCATAGCCGGCGCGATAGACAAAAAATCCCCTTACACAGGCAATCACTGCAAAAGGGTGCCTGTCATAGCCTCTATGCTGGCATCGGAAGTGGAAAAATCCGATCGGGAGATTTTCAAAGAATTCAAGCTCGAAAGTGAAGAGAAAAAAGAGGAGTTCGAACTGGCTGCATGGCTGCATGACTGTGGGAAGATCACAACTCCAGAGTATGTAGTGGACAAATCGTGCAAACTGGAGACCATATACAATAGAATACACGAGATAAGGACACGCTTTGAGGTACTTTGGAGAGATGTGGAGATTGGATATCTGAAGCGTTTGCTCGATGGAGAGTCGGATATAGAATCGCTCGATAACTGGAAAAGTACCGAACATAAAAATCTGAAAGAGGATTTCGCGTTTATAGCCAGATGCAATATCGGATCCGAATCTATGAGTGAATCCGATGTCGCCAGAATCAAACAGATAGCCAAAAGAAAGTGGGTACGACATTTTGACAATACTATCGGACTTTCGGCTTTCGAGTCAGACAGACTCGCGTCGATTGTTTCTGACAACCCCTCCTTGGTGGAAGAAAATTTACTGCAGGATAGACCAGATCACCTGATACCAAGAAACGACTTTGATCGTGAAATATACGAACAGCACAATTTCAATATGCCTGTTCCGGAATATCTGCACAACAGGGGAGAGATTTACAACCTATGCATAACTCACGGCACCCTCAATAAAGAAGAAAGATTTTTGATCAACGAACATGTTGTGGCTACGATAACAATGCTTGAAACCCTTCCCTTTCCTCAAGAAATGTCACACATTCCGGAGTATGCCGGATCGCACCATGAAAAGCTCAACGGCAGAGGATATCCAAGAGGACTGACAAAAAAAGATCTGCCTCTTGCCGCCAGAATAATGACCATCGCCGATATCTTCGAAGCGTTGACGGCGGCTGACAGGCCATACAAAAAAGCAAAAAAACTCTCTGCAACTATCGAAATAATGGCCAGTATGGCAAAAAACGAAGAGATAGACCCCGATCTTTTCGATCTATTTTTGAGAAAAAAGGTTTACTTGAGGTACGCGTTAGAGCATATCGACGAACAGCAAATCGATGAAATTGATATCGACAAATACCTGAAGTAGGAGATATGGCACTCGATCTTCGTGTTATCGTGTGATACTCCCTGCCACAGCCGATTCGCCGCTTCAAAACGAAGAAAACTGGGAATCTTGTTAAAAATTAAGTCCAGAAAAGTTGCAAAAAACTGAAAAGTGGCCGGGAGACAGGGATTCGAACCCTGGGAGGTGTGACCCTCAACGGTTTTCAAGACCGCCGCTTTCGACCACTCAGCCATCTCCCGAGCAAGCAGAAGCTGGAGGCGCCACCCGGATTCGAACCGGGGATCAGGGCTTTGCAGGCCCGTGCCTTACCACTTGGCTATGGCGCCATATCACATGGTGCCCGGAGCCGGACTTGAACCGGCACGGCTTCAAAGCCTGGGGATTTTAAGTCCCCTGTGTCTACCAATTCCACCATCCGGGCTTCACGAGCACCGCATCCGTAACTCTTCAATTAGTATATATTGATTTTAATGCTCAGATCAAAATTTACAATGGAGCGGGAGACGGGATTCGAACCCGCGACCCCAACCTTGGCAAGGTTGTGCTCTACCCCTGAGCTACTCCCGCACTCCAA
>CAZYUW010000080.1:0-17137 GCA_964650685.1 uncultured Nitratifractor sp. | reverse complement strand
CACACATAGCCGTAGGAGCCGTATTTGGTGTCGGATTTCTCAGAGAATGGCTCGACAGCAAGCATGTAAGCGAGAAGATGCACAGATTGACCCAGGAAACCGAAAAGGTCAAGATACTCAAGCAGGAGTTGGCTCAGACTGGTGACGACTACAAACGCCAGGTGGAGCTGATAGAGACAATCAAAAAAGAGAAAAAGAACCTCAAAAAACTCAAAAAAGAGCTCCGTGAAAACTATGTAAAAAGGGAGTTGGTTAAAAAAATCATAGCGGCCTGGCTCATCACCGTTCCTGTAGCAGCCTTCATGTCCGCGATCATATTTTTCACGATAAAAGGAATGGCGCTCAGCTAATCGGTTTCGGAATTTATCTGATCTCCATCTTTTTCGGAATTTTTCGGGGTCTTTAGTATCACAAACAGTGCTACGAGGATAATCAACATCAAAACAAGGTGTATAGATTCTCCTGTCATTTGTATCCTTTGTCTATAAAAGGTAGCATAAGCGCAAAGCTATTGTACAATTGCATTACTGTGCGACTATTTAACAGATACGGATTGAGTAATGAAAAAAAGTGAAAAAGACAGAGTCTTCACAAAAAGCAGAGAAAAGAAGTTCGAATTCGATGAAACTGTGGCTGCCGTTTTCGACGATATGCTCGAGCGCTCCATACCACTTTACGAAAATACTTTAGAACTTATCTGCTCCATGATTATTGAGCGCAAACAGAAGGACATAATGTCGATACTGGATATAGGTTCTTCTACCGCAAGATTACTACTGAAACTACACAATCTATCCAACAATAAACAGAAATTCAAACTGATCGGTATAGACAACTCCAAGGCAATGGTAGAAAGGGCCGAAAAAAAATGTTTGGCATATGGAGCCGAAAATATAGAACTCGTTCTTGGAGACATCATGGACTACCCAATCAAAGAGATGGATGTTGTTGTGGCCAACTATACACTCCAGTTCATCAGACCTATGGATAGACTCGAGCTTGTAAAAAAAATTAAAAGTGGACTCAACAGAGATGGAGAGTTTTACTTTTCCGAAAAGGTGGCTTTCATAGACAGAGAGCTCGATAAAAGAGTTATCGATATATATCACAAATACAAAAAGAGTCAAGGCTACAGCGAATACGAAATTTCGGGTAAAAGAGAAGCGCTGGAGAATGTACTTGTACCCTTTACGATAGATGAAAATATCAAAATGTGCGTTGACGCTGGGTTCTCCTCTGTCGACACATTGATGCAGTGGGCGAACTTCGTGACATTTCGCGCGAAAGTATAGTTTTCCATTTAGTGATATATATTTTTTAATAGAAGTTTTTCACACCTTTTTCACCGCTGTGAAAACAGCCTTTGCGTCGATAGAAATCACATAGAAATCACAAAAAAGAACTTAATTTGAACATAGTTTTGGGTATAATCTCCAAATCTACACACATATCAAAGGGGTAAAAAATGGGTTGGAATCCAACCACATGGAGGGATTTTCCGATAAAACAGCAGCCGGTCTATGAGGATCTGGAGCTTCTCGAAAGTGTCGAAAATGAGCTGAAAAGCTTTCCCCCTCTCATTTTTGCGGGAGAAGCACGCAATCTCCAAAAAGATCTGGCCAAAGCCGGTCGGGGGAAAGCGTTTATCATCCAGGGAGGAGACTGCGCCGAGAGTTTCTCGTCTTTTGACGCGGATACTATAAAAAATCTTTTCAAGCTCATTCTTCAGATGTCAGTTGTCATGACATATTCCAGCGGCAAACCGGTGGTAAAAATAGGCAGGATGGCTGGACAGTTCGCAAAGCCAAGATCCAGTGATACAGAAGAGCAAAACGGCATCAAACTTCCCAGCTACAGAGGAGATATAATCAACGATATCGCCTTTACTGCCGAAGCCAGGAAGCCCGACCCAAAAAGAATGATCAAAGCCTACAACCAGTCTGCCGCCACAATGAACCTGCTCAGGGCTTTTTCAAGAGGCGGTCTTGCGGATCTGAACGAGGTTCACAGATGGAATCTGGATTTTATAAAAGACCACCCTCTTGGACGCAGATACGAAGAGTTGAGTAACCAGATAGACAAGGCCATGAAGTTTCTGGCCGCAGCGGGAATAAACAGCCAAAACACTCCCCAGCTTCGCCAGACAACCGTCTACACATCTCACGAAGCCCTGCTTCTAAACTACGAAGAGGCCCTCACGCGTGTGGACAGCCTTGACAGTCGATGGTACAACACATCGGCGCATATGTTGTGGATAGGCGACAGAACGAGAGACCTTGATGGAGCGCATGTAGAGTATTTCAGGGGTATCAACAATCCTGTCGGCTGCAAGGTCGGACCCAATATGGAAAGCGAGGAACTGGTAGAGCTTACAAAAATACTCAATCCATCCAACGAAGAGGGAAGATTGAATCTAATAGTGAGAATGGGTGCCGGGAAAATATCGGAACTCTATCCGCCCCTGCTGGATGCAGTCAAAAAAGCCGGCAGAAATGTGGTATGGACAATCGACCCTATGCACGGCAATGTTGAAAAAAGCGCAACCGGTTTCAAAACTCGTGATTTCGACAATATACTCGCGGAGGTCAAACAATTTTTCGCCATCCATGAAAACGCCGGCACAATTGCGGGCGGTATCCATCTGGAGATGACAGGCAACGATGTGACGGAGTGTACAGGAAGCTCATCCTGTCCAATTACGGACGAAGATCTGGCAAGCAGATACCACACACAGTGCGATCCAAGACTCAACGCGAAGCAGGCACTGGAGCTTGCCTTTACTATAGGAGAGGGTTTTTAACGCCCCTCGCCTGAAAATAGATCCGAACCCGACAAAGCTCGGTGGTATCATCGAGCATTAAAACACTATAATTTTGGGAATTTCAGAGTTTCGCTTTGGAAAAATCAGAAAATATCCTGGATCTTCATCCGTATATACGGATATGAATTCATATTCATTCGAGTACTTTCATCATTGACGCTGTTACAGCTGATCGATCCAGAGGTCGCTATGGATAATTAACAATATTTTTGACAGCTTGGGAATAGTGGTTGAACTGGGGCGTCTGACACCAGTTGATCGAACGATCTGTTTGATATGCAAATCTTCTAAATAATACTCGACTGGCAGCAACTACCCATACTCTAAAAAATCATGATTACTCTATGAAATTCAGGCCAATACATTATGCATACTTCATTTTCTTGGTTATGGCATCACTTTGAAATATTTTCAGTATGTTGAAGGTATACGGAGCACCGGATAAACAGTCCACAAAACCGTGTCACATTTAGAATCAAAAGATTGGATACAAAGGCGGAGCCAGGGCTTAACCTGCCCGCCTCTTTTTCTGATATCTATTTTATCAGTTCAAAAGGATTTTCGACAACTCTTTTTCTGTCCACTATATAAGGTATAAGCGCCGTCTGTCTGGCCTTCTTGATCGCTGATGTCACCATCTCCTGATGCTTTTTGCAGTTTCCGGTCAATCTTCTCGGCATGATTTTGTATCTTTCGCTCAGGCTAAACTTGAGCATGTTCAGATCTTTATAATCAATAAAATCGACTTTTTGCTCGCAATAGCGGCAATATCTCTTTTTAAACTTTCTTCTTTCAGCCATTGTTGCACTCCTAAAATGGTATTTCTTCTTCGTCTATATCTATCTCCGGCACATCAACCTCTCGAGAAGAATCGTTCTCGGCAGACTGGTGATCGCTCCGTGCCGGTATATCTTCACCCGCGTGGGAACTTGCGGAACCATATCCTGTCGCTGCGGAATCGCTCCTGCTGTCAATCATCTGCATATTTTCGACAGTTACTGAATGTCTGCTGCGCTTGCTGCCATCCTGGGCGGTCCACTGTTCAAAAACCAAACGGCCTTCCACAAGAACTTTGCTGCCTTTTTTCAGATACTGATTGGCTATCTCGGCCGTACGACCAAAAAAGGTCAGATCGATGAACATGACCTCTTCTTTCTGTTCTCCGGTCGACGACTTGTAGCGTCTGTTCGTCGCTATACCAACTTTGCTTATCGCGCTTCCGCTGGGGGTATATCTGATCTCTACATCACGAGTCAGATTGCCCACCAATATCACTCTGTTATACATGGAATTTCCCTGTTGCGTTTACGATCGATTTCACTTGCTGTCGTTTGCTTCACTCTCTTCGACAGAAACCTCTTCTGTATTCTCTTCGCCTTTCGATTCGCCGGATTTCCTTCTGATTGCGGATACGGCTTTTTCAAACTGGGCTATCTCTTTTTTGCTGCTGTACTTCACGGTCATGAAGCGCATTATATTCTCATTGTATCTCAACTGTCTTTCAAGCTCGGCAATCAATCTCGAAGGCGCCTTGAAATATATAACCACATAGTATCCCCTCTCCTGCTTATCGATAGGATACGCCAAACGCCTCATTCCCATTCTGTCAACAATTTCGAGCTCTCCACCCTCCTGGGTGACTATTTCCTGAACGCGTTCTATTTCGGACGCTACCTCCTCTTCGGTGAGAGTTGGCTTTACTATGAACAATGTTTCATAACTAATCATGCTGTTCCTTCTTTTGGTTTGCAGCCCGCTTTCAATCCGATTGCGGATCGATTACGAGCAAGAATTTTGAAAAGAGATTTTATCAAATATATACTTTCTATTCACTGAAAAGCATAAACAACAATCAACAGCGATTTAGCATTTACCGGATAAAATATAGTCAACCGTATTGTTTACATAGGCGTTGTACTTGTTGTCTTTGTGATAGACGATATAAAATTTTCTCCTCATGGTGTAACCCTGGAGTCTGGCTTCGTAGAATACTCCGCTGTTTACTTCGTCAGCTATCGCATAACGAGAAATTATGGATGCGGTCGGATGTCGTGGATCTTTTTTGCATCTTTTTATATTCTGCAAAACAGCGGTCGTATTGGAAACATCTGAGAGCATATCGAATTTGTCGCATGCCACTCCGAGCTCTTCGAAAACCTCGGTTATGACTTTGCGTGTCTGGCTGCCCTCTTCTCTGCATATCCACCTGAAATCGTATAGATCTTCCGGTCTCAAGATTTTCGGCAAAGGCACATTGCTGAAGACGACGAGCTCATCTTCTCTCCACTCTCTGACTATCAAGTCGTCCTCTTCCGCGTAGGCTTCTACCAATCCGAGATCAACTTTGTGGTCTTTGACCATCTCTACTATATTTTTACTCACTTCTATCGTAAGTTTTATGTCATTGTTGATTATATTTCTGAGTGTATTGAGGCACTCTCCCGGCAGCACATAATTGCCTATCGTAAAAGATGTTCCGAGTCTGAAAGTTATTTTTTTGTTGATAATATGCAAAATGTTCGATTCGGCTTCATACATACATTTTTCGAGTTTTATGGCTACCTTGTAGAGTTCTTCTCCCGCTCCGGTCAGCCTGATACCATTCTTTTTTCTCTCTATGATTTTGCTGTCGAGATATTTTTCCAGAAATTTGATCTGCTGAGTAACAGCCGGTTGGGATATTCCCAGTTTGGCAGATGCTTTCGAGAAACTCCTTTCTCTGACCACCGTTAAAAATGTTTCAAGTTTTGTAAAATCTTTCAGCATTTTTCGATTTCCTTTTTATGTGTGATCGAATAGCGATACTGCCAAACATTCAGAGATTCAAATCCTCTTTTTGTATTTGTTGAAAATTATGATAACAGATTTTTACATAACAATAACTTATTTGTATAGATTGATAAATTTTAAAATAAAATATTGCATGTACTGTTCTTTTCGAAGACAATTTATTTTTATAACGATATAATTATAGAACTAAAGAGGAGAGGAACGATGCTCGAAGAACTCAACGAAGCCCAGAGAGCAGCTGCGACCCATATCGACGGTCCCCTGCTGATACTCGCGGGAGCCGGAAGCGGCAAAACCAAAACATTGACCACCAGACTGGCTTACCTGATAGGTGAAGTGGGAATAGATCCCAGAAACACATTGACTTTAACTTTTACAAACAAAGCGGCCACTGAAATGAGAGATCGGGCACTAAGACTCATAGGCAACAGAAACAGTACACTTCCTCTTCTGTGCACATTCCACAAATTCGGTCTGCTATTTCTGAAATTCAATATCTCTCGCTTAGGCAGAGACAACTCATTCGTGATTATCGACAGTGACGACAAAAAGAGACTATTGCGCTCAATCGCCAAAGAACTCAAAATTGATTTGAATATTTCCTTTGTAGCCAGTGAAATATCGAAATACAAAAATACCCTTCTGGATCCGCGCGAAGTTATAGAAAAAGCTGAACTACCCGATTACAAAAAGGTTTCCCTCATATACGATAGATATCAAAAAAATATCACGGAAAACAATCTCGTCGATTTCGACGATCTTCTGATGCTGACATACAGAATACTCGAAAACAATGACGATTTGAGGCGCGAAACGAGTGAACTGTATAGATATATCATGGTTGACGAATACCAGGATACCAACGAATTGCAATACAAACTACTCAGGCTTCTTACAAGCGAGCACGACAATATCTGTGTAGTTGGGGACGACGATCAGAGTATATATGGATGGCGAGGCGCCAATATCAGAAATATACTGGAGTTTCATGAAAACTTCGTCAACACCCGCGTGATCAAACTGGAGACGAATTACAGATCATCCCAGCCCATACTGGATGCCGCGAACGCCCTGATAGATCACAATCGCAAAAGACTCGGCAAAAAACTCTACAGCCATAAAGGTGCTGGATCAGAAGTCGAACTGTTGCATTCGCTGGACGAAAGCCATGAGGCGCACACGGTTGCTCATAGAATAAAACAGTTGATAGAAGAAGGTGCGGATCCGGAAGATATTGCTGTTCTATACAGAATAAACGCTCTTTCGAGATCGCTGGAAGATGGCTTCATGAAAGAGAATCTCAATTTCAAACTGATAGGCGGAGTTAGATTTTATGAGCGTTCCGAGATCAAGGATATCATAAGCTATTTCAGAGTCCTTTCAAATCCCAACGATGACTTTTCTCTATTGAGAATAATAAATAAACCAAAAAGAGGACTTGGTAAAACTTCGATCGAAAAACTTCAAAGACTCGCTTACGATAACAAACTCTCCATATATCAAACGATAGACAATTTTACCGAGAATGAACTGGCCGAAAGGATAAATAAGAAAGCTGCCTCTACGCTGAAAGATTTCATAGTCATGATACACAGACTTCAGGAAGAAGCCGAAAAATCACTTTTTGAGTTCGTAGAGTTTTTCGAAGAAACTATTAGAATGAAAGAGTACTACGCGGGGTTGCAGGACGGCTTCGAACGTATACTCAACATTGACGAATTCTATGGCTATATGAGAGATATAGTCTTCAACAACAGCGGAATGACACTCGACGAGTTTCTCAACGATATATCCCTGCAGAGCGATCAGGATCAACTCGACTCCAGCGCCGTCAGCATAATGAGTATACACGCGGCCAAAGGATTGGAGTTCGAACATCTGTTCGTGATAGGTATGGAGGAGGAGTTTTTCCCTCTCTTGGGAGACAGTTGCAACATGGAAGAAGAAAGAAGACTGGGGTATGTCGCGATCACCAGAGCCAAATCCCATCTGACTTTATGTTACGCCGACAGCAGATACTATAAAGGCAGACGAAAACAGTTGGAAAAAAGCAGGTTTCTTGGAGAAGCGGGACTGATCAAAAATACAAGCCTCAAAATCATAAAAAGCGCGGAATACAAAAAAGGCGATCTTGTCAAACATAAAATATTTGGCATCGGTCGCGTCCAGGCTGTCACGAAATCAGGCAAAGAGTACAAGCTCCGCATAAATTTCGGAGGCAACAAAAAAGAGATCTTAAGCTCATTTGTTCAGGCAGTATAAATTTTAATGAACAGACTTTTCGTTGCAAAAAAGCCTATCTTTATATCTTCCAACTCTTTCGCCGGATATCTGAAAAGAAAATACAGATTCGATAAAATAGGCTTCTCTGGCACACTGGACCCTTTCGCTACCGGCTCTTTGATAATGGCAGCGGGACAATATACGAAACTTTTCAGCTACCTGAACAAAACACCCAAAGTATACAGGGCCACCCTGTGGCTTGGGGCGCAATCCCCGAGCCTGGATCTGGAAAGCGCCCGCTTCGTGCAAAACATCGATGCGCTCGATCCAAACAAGATCGTCGAGACTCTCTCTTCTCTTGAAGGTGATATCAGATATGCGCCTCCTGTATACAGCGCGAAAAAGATATCCGGAAAAAAAGCGTACGATCTCGCCAGAGCTGGCAAAAAGGTACGGATGAAAGAGATAAACTCACACATATACAGTATGAAGCTCCTGATGTACAATCATCCCTTCGTGCACTTCGAGGCGAAAGTATCCGAAGGTACATATATCAGAAGTCTCGGGGAGATCATAGCGAACAGACTGGGAGTCCCCGCCACCTTAAGCTCCCTGGAGCGTATAGCCGAAGGAGATTTTTTTTACGACAACGAAAAGAGTCTCGATCCACTCGAGTATATAACCATTCCCAGAAACAGCTACAAAAAAGGCTACTCCCACCTTGAAAAAGGAGAAAAACTCCATGCCGATATCTTCGAAAAAAAAGAAGACGGAATCTATCTGGTGGAAGGAGCGGAGTTGTTCTCGATTGTGGAGATTTCGAATGGTTCCGTAAACTACAAGATCAACAGAATCAAGAAAATTGAAAAAGAGTGAAATGTATAGTAGAAAATCTCATGCCAAAGTGAATATTTTTTTGAAAATCACCGGTTTCAAGAACGGTTACCATACTCTGGAATCAAGATTCGTGAAACTCGAACGACTATATGACACAATCACTTTCGAACCTTGCGAATGTGATACCTTTACAGTGGAAATAAGAGGCAAAAATACCCCCGATATACCGAGAGAGTCCAATACCCTGTTCAAAGCCTACAAGTTGCTGAATGAAGAGACAGGAAATCTGGACATATTGGAGTTTTTCTACAAGCATAAAGTGGTGCTGCAAAAGCGGATTCCTTCCGGTGCCGGTCTTGGTGGCGGCAGCTCCAATGCCGCCATATTTCTAAAGATGGTAAACGAACAGTGCAACCTGAAACTTTCCACACGGTATCTTTCTGAGCTTGGATCCAGAATAGGAGCGGATGTTCCATTTTTCGTTCATGATTATCAAAGCGCGGATGTATCAGGATTTGGTGAGATAGTCGAAGAGCGAAACGAAAAACTTCCCGACCTAATCGTCGAAACCCCTCCTCTTCATTGCTCTACATCCGAGGTCTTCAAAGCATTCCACGAGTCGATATTGCCTGCCATGCCTGTCGATGACGCTCTCATATCCCGCCTCCGCTCAATGGATTCGATAGAGATACTCTCCAGCTATAGAGACATATCTCTCCTCAATGACCTCTACGATGCCGCCTTGCGAATATGCCCCACTCTCCACGCTTATGCAAGAGAAGGGTGGCTATTTAGCGGCAGCGGCAGCAGCTTTTTCAAACTCGCTTGAATAAAACTCTTCTCTATATTGTCAATCGATAAACCTTGGAGTGGCCGTCTTGCACCTGTATAGAGCTTTGGATGACGCCCTGTCGCTGGGGTATCGACCAAAATGGGCCATACCAATGCTTTTGCAACTGTAGCGCGACCTCATGCACCCTTCATATCTCAGATACCTCAAACCTTCATCGTACACCTCTATCCTTCTATCGTAGCATACATAAGGATAGTGTATCCGTACAGGCCTTCTATACTCTCTCGTATAATACCCATCCGCCGTTTTTACCCGCACATACTCCGCTGTCGCACTGATACTCGCACCTACTATCGCCAGCATTACAGCCATTCTCCCAATTTTATCCATATCCTGCTCCTTTTATACCCTTCTTTCCCATTTATAGCACAAAGCTACTTAATAGCTCTAAGCAGCCTGTCTATCATCCGTATCTGAGTAGCGGTATCTCCATGCTCACTCTCGATATTGTAATAGCGTGAACTCCTTTTTTTCAAAACCACATAGTTGGACATAGAGCAGTCGTTGTGCACCCTGTCCACAATCTCATATTTGACATTTAGCCCGGCTTTATGCAGTCTTTTGAGCACTGAAGCCGGTGGAGACGACGACCTTCCAGCTATATAGACCATACTGTCTTCGTCCTGCAATCCTTTTTTACGACCGGATTTTATATTTTTATACGCGGGGTAGGACAGGACCCTGTCGCTTTTTTTCAGTATCGATATTCCACCTCTACCACCATTGCCACGCCAACCATCACTGTTGTTGTGAAGTGCGAGATACGGCATAGACGATGATCTGAAGCTGTCGATGATGCCAAAAACATTTCTGCTGTATAAAGGAGCCGGTGTCCTTTGGGCTGGACACACTCTGGCCGTTCGCGCATCATCTCCAAAATTTCTGTTTGGATCCTGTCCCTTGAAATATCGATTACCTCCACTGCGAACAGCCAAAAAACCGCCGCCGTATTTCATCATCGCATAAACGGCGGCATCGAACGCACTGTTTTCGTTATCATGAGGCAGATACCAAAACGGTCCTTTTTTTCGTTGAGGATTGAATACGAGCAACATCTTCCACCTATACGCGCCCTCCTCGAACTCCACCCTGTAGAGACACATATCCCTCAATCTTTTTCTATTTCTGAGAATATCCGGATCGGATATCTTGTCTTTTAACGATATTCTGGATGCGATATGAGCGATTTTACCTGGCAGATCACATCTCTCTTCACCTCCCCATGTAAACATCGATATCATCCCGATTGCCAACATCAGATATTTGAGTCTAAACATAATATCTCCTTTTTTTGATACCTTTCTGGCGAACTTCACGATTGTCATACTCTATCCATAATATCCTAAAAGAGGCGAAAACTGTCTATGGGATCGAATTCGACAAAATGTATCATTAAGAGTTTGGAGCTATACTTTCACAAAAACGGAAAGAGTCATATGGGTATCAGAGTCGTCGCCAACAACAAGAAAGCTCGTTTTGACTACGAAATAATAGAAAAATACGAAGCTGGGCTGGTCCTGGAAGGAGCAGAAGTCAAATCCATCAGGGCAAACCGTGTAAACATTAACGATGCCTATTGCCGCTTTATCAAGGGTGAACTGTATCTACTCAATGCGCATATTGGCTACCTCGAAACCATAAATCACAATTTCGCCAGAGACGAGCGCGCACCACGAAAACTGCTCATGCATAAAAAAGAGCTTGAAAAACTTTTTGGCAAGATACACAAAGATGGGCTCGCTATCGTTCCTCTAAAACTGTACTTCAACGAGCGCAACAAGGTCAAACTTTCGATCGCCCTCGCCAAAGGCAAAAAACTCCACGACAAAAGAGAGACACTCAAACGCAGAACAATGGATAGAGAAGCTCAGCAGGCAATTAAAAACCACTCTTACCGTTGATAATTGGTGGAAAATACCAAACCGACGATAGAAAAAAGCTATCTACGAGAAGTGGGGTTTTTGAGAATCTTTTTGAGCATACGATACAACCGTTTGAATCTCGCTCCAATTGAATTATTCCCGCTCAGATATCTCTTTTTTAGTTCATAGAGATTTTTTTTGAGTTTTTTGAGCATTTCGACGGTATCACGATATATCTCGCGCTCCTTGATCCACTCGAAAAATGTGTTAATTTTTTCATATCCCCAGCGAAACCATGAGAAAGAGAGCAGTTTCTTCTGAGTGATACGAAAAATCCAGAAAGTAAAAGCCGCTATAGGTATCTTCAAGCCATACAACAAAACGGCAGAAACGACCATTCCATTCAAAGCCATCACGCCTGCCGCAAGCCCTGCTCCCTCGACCGCCACAAGAAGAATCATGAATATCAATACGATTACATAACGATTGACGGACTCGATCCTGCTTTGTATAGCCTGGAGGAGACGCATACCGTACAGATACTCATATACGGGTTTCGCTACTCCTTCCCATATTATCTCTTCAAATACAATAAACACCAGAACCATTAAAATCTGAATCAATAAAACGATTCTCTTTAGAAGTTTTTGTAGATACATCACATACCCTGAGTCTATTGAAGAGGTTGCCAGGAGATGCTGTTGTTCTGGCAATTGGAGTTTGATCTATATGATCGAAAAAATAGGCACCAAGCCGAAAGGGGCTTTACTTTCTGCGAAGCTCCTTGATTCTGGCCGCCTTACCCTTTCTGTCGCGCAGGTAGAAGAGTTTCGCTCTTCTGACTCTACCCTTTCTGACTACCTCTATGCTCTCGATACTGTCCGAATAGAGTGGGAATATACGCTCCACACCAACATTGTTTGCCCCCACTTTTCTGACATTGAATGTCCGGCCGGTGCCCTCTCCTCTGATGGAGACGCAAACACCTTCAAAGTTCTGCACACGCTCTTTGTTTCCCTCTTTGATGCGAACTCCGACTCTCACCGTGTCACCCGCTCTAAATTCGGGTATCTCCCTTTTCTCCATCTGTGTTTTTTCGAAATTCTCTATATATTTGTTTTTCATGATTAGCCTTTGCTATGCTGTAAAGATCGGGTCTGTAATACTTTGTCCTGTACAAAGCCATCAGCTTTTTAATGGCGGCAATTCTACTATGATTTCCCTTTAAAAACTCTGAAACTATCTTGCTGCCTTTGTAGTCATCGGGCTTGGTGAACGCGGGAGACTCCAGTAGTCCATCTTCGAAACTCTCCTCCACCAAAGAGTCCATATTGCCCAGCACTCCATCGATATTTCTGGATACAGCATCGCACACAATCAGTGCGGGCAACTCCCCTCCAGTCAAAACGAAATCGCCTGTCGAGAATACTTCGTCGGCATACATTTCGATCACCCTCTCATCTATTCCCTCGTACCTGCCCGAAACAAGGACGATGTGCGAATATGTGGCCAATCTTCTGGCATCGTTCTGGGTAAACGCTTTGCCTGCCGGTGACAAAAAAACAGTATGGACGGGGTTTTCTTCTTCCTGTAACCGCTCGATCGCATCCGATATCGGCTGAGGAGACATCAGCATACCGGCGCCCCCTCCTATCATCGGACTATCGACTTTTTTGTATCTGTCGTCGCTGTAGTCTCTTGGATTTATGCATTCGATCTCCACCAGACCCGCCTCTACCGCTCTTTTCAAAATGGAGGCACTGAAATAGCCCTCTATCAGAGAAGGAAAAAGGGTCACGAAAGAGAATTTCATCAACTCGCCTCCAGGATATCCATGGCACCGATAGTAAAAATAACACCTTTTTCCAGATCCACGGCATCGATATATCTATGGATATAAGGGATCAAAAATGTTCTTGAAAAACCTCTGAAGATCAACTCGTCGGAAGTTTTTACAAATAGATAGTCGACGCTTTCAAGTCTCTGGATCTCCTTTACGACACCCAGTGAAACATCTCCCTCCATGACTTTCAACCCCTCAATATCGAACCAGAAGTACTCACCCTCTTCAAGCGAACACTCTCTTCTGCTCTTCTCCTTGCTGCTGTATATCTCCGCATTGACCAGCTTTTTCGCTGCTTCGGGAGTTTCGTATCCCTCGAAACGGATTGTGGATCTGGTATTGTCGTATTCGGAAATCAGCAGTTCGCCTCGAGAACTCGTTACACGGGCACCCTTTTTGAACTGCTCGGGAAAATCGCTGAAAATATGAAGTTTTAGATCGCCGTTCAATCCGACGGTTCTACCTATCCGTGCTACGAGGAGATGCTCTTTGGTCATACGCTGTTCAGATCGATTGAACATTGACGCGGTAGCTCTTGCCGCCTTTGGCTTTACAACCTGAAACGACTGTTTTTATCGAGTTGATCATGCGACCCTCTTTGCCTATGAGTTTTCCGACATCGGAGGGGTCGGCGTAGATGACTATTTCGTCACAATTTTCATCCAGACTTTTACACTCGACCCTGATAACATCAGGGTTTTTGACTATCAATCGAGCGTACCTGACGATAAAATCCTGGACCATTTCGTCTGGACTATTTTCCGGTCAACTTTTTGACTGCCGGACTCATCTGAGCACCGACGCTCAACCAGTAGTTCAGACGCTCTTCATCGAAAGAGAGCTCCTTGTCTTTGCTTACCGGGTTGTAGTAGCCTATGGATTCGATCCAGCCTCCATCTCTTCTTTTGCGGCTGTCTGTTACGACTATTCTATAGAAAGGTTTTTTCTTTCTGCCCATACGAGTCATTCTTATGGTTGTCATTCTCTATCCTTGAAAATAATTGAATTGTGGCAATTTGTCGACAACTCCTTTTTGCAAAGGACTCGTCAAGACTTTGGGAACGGATTATACCAAAAAGAGTTGAATTTTTTTTTATACGAGCGTAAACCGATCCATAGTATAGCAGTTATAGTCAGGTGTCTATCATCAAATCCACAAAAGACAAACAGCACTTATGAAGCCTGGTTACCCAGGTTGATGCTATCATGGGATGAAGATAGTTTTAGTTCAGAGGTGGTATAATCAACTTACCCTAAATCAACCAAGGAGTTTTTCATGTCAAAAGTCGTCAAAGTGATCGAAGTATTGTCTCAATCGGACAAAAGCTGGGAAGATGCTGCCGCAAAAGCTGTCAAAACAGCCGCCAAATCTATCGACAACATCAAATCGATCTATATCGTCGATTTCAGCGCCAAGGTCAACGGTGACAAGATCGTCAAATACCGCGTCAACGCCAAAATCTCATTTCTGATCGACAATAAGCACTGATTGTCGATTACCAGTCGTCATCATGGACGGCACAACTGCTGCATTGAGGCACTCAAAGGTTATGGGGTTGGTTTTAATTTTGTGACCTTTGTGTAACGCTATTTCAACTCCGGCAAGCACGCAAACTTATACATTTACTTTTTTGCTCTCAAATACGACCATCTCCAGACATACCAAGACATACCAAACAAAAAAATCAGAGCAGAACACTCCACTAAGCGAAGGAATGGGTTGTGTCACACGGTCATTTTGCGAATGCCACAGCCCGCGCAGGATCAAAACGGCTCGCCGAGCAGAATTGGCCAAAAGGTGTGGTTCGCTTTTGAAATCAACAAAAACTTGTCGCCGCCATAAAAGATAATCTCTCCTGCTTTTTGGGCGAATCAGATGAGGCCTTTGAGGTGTTTTTCTTTGATGTCGGCGCCGGATTTTACTTCGATGCAACGATTTTTCCGTCCTATTGCATCCCATAAAACCAAATCGGCCTCTTAATCGCCATCACAGAATCATAGGCTATCGCTTGGAACGGCACTGTTTTGCCGCTTTACTCTGGCATTGATCGAGACAGCTGGAAATCTCGCAACAGATCGCAAATCGACGGTATGGTACTACGCCCGATTATCACCTCATCAAACCTGGCGGCACACCCCCTCCTTTCATTTGAGTCATTATCTCCTGCATCTGCTTCATTCCGCCTTTACCAGAAAGCCTCTTGGCCATTTTAGCGGCGTTTTTGAACTGCTTCAACACCCTGTTCACCTGAACCTGGCTTAGACCGGCTCCGGCAGCTATTCGACGCTTTCTGCTATTGTTCAATAGATCTGGGTTTTCTCTCTCTTTTTTGGTCATAGAGCTTATCATGGCTTTTATAGCCACCACTTCGGATGAATTTTCCAAATCCATATCGCCTATCTGTTTCGCCAGATTTCCCATGCCCGGCAACATACCCAATATCGATTTCATAGAACCCAGCTTCTTCATCTGTTCCATCTGTTCGAGAAAATCGTTGAAATTGAATTGACCTTTTTTGATTTTACTGGTCATCCTCTTCGCGCTTTTTTCGTCTATGACGGCTGCGGTCTTTTCCGCCAGACCCTCGATGTCTCCTGCGCCAAGTAGTCTACCTGTAATCCTCTGGGGTATGAAGGGATCCAGATCCGGCATCTTCTCGCCACTACCGATAAAACGCAAAGGAACCCCAACCTGGTGAGCTATCCCGAGAGCGACTCCACCTTTGCTGTCCGCATCAAATTTACTCAGAACTACGCCGGTGATACCTATCCTCTCCTTGAATGTCTGAGCGGTGCGGACTGCATCCATACCGGTCATAGCGTCGGCTACATAGAAAATCTCATCCGGATCCGCCAGATCCCTGATTCTCTCCAGCTCCGCCATCAACTCATCATCTATCGCCAAACGACCTGCGGTATCTATCAATACTACATCGTAGAGACCATCTTCGGCCTTTTTCAGGGCCTTTTTCACTATCTCGTCGGCAATTGCCTCTTCATCCGCTACAAGATCCACATCTATTTGTTCTGCTATCTGCCTGAGTTGCTCTACCGCCGCCAATCGCTGTAGATCCGCCGCTGCAATGAGTACTTTCTTTTTTTTCTGCTCTTTGAGCATATACGCCAATTTGCCTGTTGTCGTCGTTTTTCCCGAACCCTGCAGACCAGTCATCAAAACCACTGTCGGAGGCCTCGACGCGAACACAAACCCCTGATTGCCTGCCGCCGTGAGGATTCTCGTCAACTCATGTTGTATCGCGGCCATGAAATTCTCTTTGCCTATCCCGGCTTTTTTGGTATCTCTCTCCACACTGTGGATCAGATCTTTGACTACCTTGTGATGTACATCGGCTTTGAGTAGAGATTTTTTCATCTCACCCAACGCTTTTTGCAAAGCTTTTTCGTCATCGTGGAATCTTATCTTTCCTATCGCGCTTTTGAAACTATCCGTCAATGTCTCGAACATCTCTACTGCCTGTTTATTGAAGTTGCGGTGATTCTATCAAACTTAGATTAAAAAAGCAACAATAGTGACATAAGTTAAAAAATATAAATATTAATTTGACAAAATTAAAATATATAAGTATAATCTTTAAATATTTTAAAATAAAAGTCTAAAAATGTTATGGTGTCCAATATGCAAAAACGAACTGGAAATTAAACGCCTGAAGTGCAACTCATGTAAAACGGTATATGAAGGCAGCTTCACCCTACCGCGACTCGCGCGGCTCTCGCAGGAGGAGCAGCATTTGGCCGAAGCGCTGATCCTGCACGGAGGCAACCTCAAGGAGATGGCCGAAGCAGTCAACCTCAGCTATCCGACCCTCAAAAAACGCCTCAAAGAGCTTTCAAGCACACTGGCAAAGCAAAAGCAAGAAGATCAGGAGCGGATCGAAGAGATCCTCAAA
>CAZYUW010000079.1:0-30391 GCA_964650685.1 uncultured Nitratifractor sp. | reverse complement strand
CTCCATACCTGCCAGAAACATTAGATACAGGAAACCTATTTCGGCGATGAGATCGAAATAGCTGTTTTTGTAGAGCAGTCCGGAATATGCGAAAATAGAACCCAGGAGTATCTCGATAGGAGGAGTTGGCATCCTGAACAGTTTGGCGACGAACGGCGAGATCCAGATCAATATGGATAGTGTCAGTATCAATGAAATTTCACTGTTCACCACATCGCTCCGCTATAGTGTAACCCAACTCTTTTATTCTGCCAAGGTCACTCTGGGGAGATTCCCCGGAGGTTGTCAGGTAGTCGCCTATAACGATGGAGTTGGCGCCTGCCTCAAAGATATCCTCAAGATTTGAGCCAAAAAGCATCTCTCTTCCTCCGGCAACCATTATAATGGAGGCGAAAGAGAGTTTTTCAGAAAAAAATCCGATCAGTGAAAGTGCTTCTTTTTTGTCGATTTTCGACTCCTTCAGAGGCAGGGATGGATTGGGTACAAAAAAGTTCAAAGGTACAGAATCTGGTTTCAGCTGCATCAATGATTCAAGCAGATCCGATCTGTCCTTGCTGGATTCTCCGAGACCGAATATACCGCCGCAGCACAAAGAGAGTCCGACCGATTTTACCATTTCACATGTGGCGAATCTCTCATCCCAGTCATGGGTGGTACAGATATTGCCGTAATAGTTTTTCGATGTCTCCAGATTATGATTGTAGCTGTCTATTCCATTCTGTTTCAGATAGGCGAGGTTCTCCTTTTTTGCCGTTCCCGCACATGCTATCAGTCTGATTTTTCCTGTTTTGGATTTGAGTTTATGAGCTGTTTTCGCCAAATACTCAGTCTTTCGATCATCGAGTGATTTTCCGGAGCTGACCAGGCAGTAACCATTTGCTCCGTATTTTATCGCTTCGTTTGCCTCACTCAATACCAAGTCCGGATCTTTAAGTCCATATCGGTCTATCTGGACTCCGTATCTCGCGCTTTGGGCGCAAAACCTGCAATCCTCCGCGCATCCACCGCTGGCAATGTTGTTTATGGCGCATAGAAAGATTTTCTTTTTTTTCATCTTTCGCATTATACTGAAAATCCAAATTGAGAGTATAATTTGATAAAATAGGGCATTTGCAATACAAAAGCAACAACAACACGCATTAAAAAAGGCTGGATGATGGAAAGAGGTTTGATTGTATTGGCGGCTATGCTGTTAAGTACTTTTTTATGGTCGCAGTCCGCCATAGTTTTGTCGAGTGATTCCGATATAGTAGTAGCGGAACAAAAAGCGGTAAAAGCAAAACATATACTCGATTCCGCAAATTCTGAAAAGAAAAGTTTAGAAAATGTCAATGTGGAAATAGAAAATGTTAACAGCGAATGGATAGTAAAACTCTCTTCGATTGAGGGCAATAAAGAAAAACTGCTTTTTATGATGCTGAAAGAGTTTCCGGACGCGATAGTTGTCCACGACAATAAACGCGTGGTTGTCAAGCGGGATGACAAGGCAAACAGTAGTGGAGAATCGGGCAAACCGGAGATTTCATCTTTTGAACGATTGTCAGACGGATTGAGCATAAGCAGTTTCAAGTGGTTTTTTTTGCTTATAATCACATTAGCGGTAATCGTGTTTACGGTTCGTGGTTACAGACAGGTATCGCAAATCAAAAAACAACAGAAAAATTTCAAAGACAAACAGAAAAAACTTCACGAAGAACTCAATAAAGGAGTCGACAATGTCTAACGCAACCAGAAATATACTCTCCACCATTATCGTATTTTTTATTATGACAATGGTTTGCAGCGCTTCCTATATCGTTTTCGATAGTGGAGATAATGAAAAGATGCAGGCCAAATTAAATACATTTGTGGTAGGTACCGAAAAGGATACATATATCAAGTCACTTCCAAAAATATATTCTCAGGATCTAAAGGTTGTAAAATCTGGCGACAGGTACTTTTTGGTGCAGGGTCCGTTGCCGGACGACAGAGGGTTCGCGGCGTACTATTTTCATATCAAAAAGAGCCACCCAAACGCTTTTGTAATTTCTGAAATAGGCGCATTCACCCCCAAAAGCAAAAATAGATACGAGCCGCCCGTCGTGAACTTTCCGGTATCTCAAAGCCAGATACCGCAAAATGAAGACGATATTACATTCTGGATAGCTCTTTTTGGTCTGGCCATTATCGGAATACTTGCCCTGTATCTATCATCTCATAATATCCAGAGGTTAAAAGAAGAGCACAACAAAATAAAGAAAAAGCATGCCGAAATCGAACAACAACAACATAAAATGTTTACAGATCTTGGAGAGAGCATATACAATATGAGCAAAGATGTTGTCGAGTGCACTCAGGATGTTATATCCGAAGTAGAAGGGAGTGGAATAGACCACAAACTCAGAAGGGTTGTAAATACGGAAAACAAAATTCTCGATACGACAAGTAATTTGCTCGGTTTTTTAAAGCTCAAAGCAAAAAAGGTTGAGATCAAGACATCATCGTTCAATATAAACAATGTTCTCGACGATGTCGCGGGTTCACTTGTCACCAAAGTTTCAAACAACGATATCGAACTTATATTCAATATGGAGCGCTCTTTACCAAAAAGAGTTATAGGAGATTTTGTGCATATTGGAGAGATTCTCATAAATCTTCTTGAAAATTCCATCAAGCAATCCGCCAAAGGTGAAGTGATACTGGATTTGTCAGCATTCAGAAATTACAAAGACAATTTGGAGCTACAGTTCAAAATAACCTTTTTCACGATTGAAAACGAACCGCTGGAGAATTACTTTGTTCCATATTACGATAGTGAAAGCGGCAGATACAGGAGGCTCGGGCTTTTCGTTTCAAGTGAACTTACCAAGTTGATGGGCGGGGAGTTGACTATACAGAGAGCTGGAGACAGCAACGAGCATACGATAAATCTGACAATTCCGGTTCTGCAGGATCCAGATGAGCAGATGAGAAAATATCCTCTCCCGAGCAAAGAGTACACTCAGAAAGATGTTTTGATAGTCAACAGGAACTATAATGCCTCTCTGGCCATAAAAAAGATGTTCGCATATTTTAAACATAAAGTCAAAGTAATAGAAGCAGCGAAATTTGAAGACTCCAATCCCGATTTTTCCGATTTTGATATTGTTGTCATAGAAGAAAGTCTCATAGACGACTATCTTCAGGTACACATAGAGACTGTCAGGAAGAGTAATGGCGTAAAGGTTGTGGGGGTAAGAAACATTTTTGATTCGTACACAAGCAGCGTCGACAAGAATATATTGGACAGAAGGATGTCAAAACCTTTTAATCAAGAGAAGGTTTATACATTGATTATGAGTCTTTATGAGGATATGGATGCCAGTTTGGCTGCCGGGCTTGGAGCTACCGATAGAGAGTTTAGAAAAAAAGAGGCCAAAGCCAGAGCCGCTACCGGATTTATGAGTGACATCAAAGAGACTCCCAGAATTTCCCTCAAAAACTTTACAGAGTTTTCCGGATCCAAAATTATGGTTGTAGAAGATAATGAGATAAACAGAAGAATGTTGATGAAAGTACTTGAGCGTTCAGGTATAGAGATTGTTTCGACGGAAAACGGAGAAGAAGCGGTAGAATATATGAAAAGCGTGCAACCCGGAGAGATCGAGCTGATTTTGATGGATATAAATATGCCGATCATGGATGGTTATGCGGCTACAATAAAAATCAGAAAAATTGACGGCCTGGAAGATATTCCGATAGTCGCCCTCTCGGCTCTCACTCTGGATAATGAAATAGAGAGAATGATAGAGTCGGGATTGGATGGATTTTTGCCAAAACCTTTGAACATCGGGCAACTCTATACAGTTTTTGACAAATTTCTCAAAAAGGTTGATATCAGTAGCAAAACGATATCCAGAAAGAAAACGATAAATATCGATGAACTCGAAGGCATTGATGTGAAAACAGGACTGCAGCATACTGGAGGAAACGAACTGGTATTCAAAGAGATTCTGGAAGAGTTTCTGGATGTCTATGGAGACAGCGACAGGCTGATAAATAAGCTGTATGAACAAAAAAGACTTGCCCAATTGAAACAATTGTTGCTTGACTTGATGGGTATTGCCGGAACGATAGGCGCAAACGGATTGTATCTTTCGACAAACGAAATATACAAAATGTATATTTACAACAAAATGTCGTTGATTCCTGACTATACTAAACAATACAGCACAGAGCTCAAAAAGATGAAGGGCTCCATAATGAAATATCTGGGCAGGAAATAGGGAGCTTTTCGATTTTGCTCAGCTGTTGCGAAACTCCTGTTTGGAGGTTGACATTTTTTTCGCTTTGGAGGTCGAGGTTTTCGAAAAGCGTATCAGATCGTCAACTGACTTTACATTGTCAGGAATGTTTTCAAACGATTTCATCAAAATTTTTGCGGTGGCCAGTGCATCGCCGTAAGCTCTGTGATGGCGATCCATACCCAGTCCAAGACTTTCGTTGAGGTAGGCCAGGCCGTATTTCTCGCTTGTGATGGTTCTTTTGGCCAGATCTATAGTGCAAAGGCTTTGGTTTCCTATGCTTCCAAGTCCAAAGCGCTGAAAAGATGCGCCAAGAAAAGAGTAGTCGAAATTTACATTATGGGCAACGAATACAGAATCGCCCATAAAGGTTCTAAGCGCGGTGAGAGCCTCTTTTCTGCTGGGTGCACCGGCAAGATCCGAAGGTTCTATGCCCGTGAGTTCGCTTATATGTTTCGGTAGATAGGCGCAGGCCACCAGGCTTTCGAATCGATCCGAGATTTTACCATCTTCTATCATGACCGCTCCCAGTTCGATCACCTGAGAGTATCCTGGTTTAGAGCCGTTGGTTTCGATATCTATGACGCAGTAGCGTCCTTTTTCCCATGGTGTAAAATATGTGCTTAGACGATACCCCAAAGCCGTCTCCTCTATAGGATATCCCGATGCCTGAAGTATGAAGAGGATAGTATTGGGATCCTCGTAAAACGGACTGAATCTTCTCGTTATTTTCAAAAATTCGTCATGGGTCAGTTCTCCTTGCCCATTTCTGAATCGTTTTGTGAGATTTTCAAATAGATTTAGCATTGGAGATGAAATTTATCACTTTTTCGGGGTCTTTTTTACCATATTCCGATTCGGTACCACTGCTGACATCCACACCGAAGAAACCAAAACCTGACAACTCGTGCAGATTTTCAGGACTCAGGCCTCCGGCGAGGATTATCTTGCCGCAATCGACAGCTTCGAACCATTCAAGTTTCAGTCGTTTGCCGCTTCCTCCATATGATTCACAAAACGCGTCGACAAGTCTGTATCTATCCGAAAATTTTTCGAGATCTTCTCTTTTTTTGGCTCTGATTACCGGGATGACCGGAAAATCGATCTGTCGCAAAAAGGACTCATCAACATCGAAGTGGATCTGGGCGAGCGTGATGCCCGACGATCTGGAGATATCGGTTATATACTTCGCACTTTCATTTACGAATAGACCCACCTTTTCTACGAAGGGGGGGAGTTTCTCTATTATGGCAGCTGCCTGTGAGGGTTCGATATATCGTTTCGAATTGGGATAAAACACGAATCCGAGTGCGTCCGCACCGGCTTCGATGGACAACATCGCGTCTTCATACGAGGTTATTCCGCAGATTTTTACACGCATATATGTCCTTCTTTATGTTTTTCTGTCCATAAGTTTTGAGATCACCTCAAAGAGGATATGGCGCGCGCATATCCGTCAGGATGTCCAAAGACATAGCTGCCGGCTACCACTATGTCCGCTCCTGCCTCTTTGAGTACTTCGATGTTGTCTTCGTTTACTCCGCCGTCAACTTCGATCAGACATTTTTGGTCGGCTTTTTCGATAAGCCTTTTCGTTCTTTTTATCTTCTCTATAACACCCGGAATGAACTTTTGGCCACCAAAACCGGGATTTACACTCATCAGTAGAACCATATCTATCTTCTCTATCAAAAACTCCAGATCTTCCGGTGGCGTATGAGGATTGATGGCGATCGCCGGTTTTATACCCAAAGAGCGTATTTTGTCAGTCAATCTGTCGGGATGTCTTTCCGATTCGAGATGGAACGATATGAATTCAGGCTTTGTGTCCGCGAAAAGATCCACGAAAAAATCGTTGTTTTCAACCATCAGGTGTATATCCAGAGGTTTGCTGGAGATATTGTTGACAGCATTTACGACGACGGGACCTATTGTCAAATTGGGCACGAAGTGTCCGTCCATCACATCGACATGAACATAGTCGCATCCGGCTCTACAAATGGATGTGATCTCCTCGCCAAGTTTCGCAAAATCTGCCGACAGTATACTCGGGGCAATCAGCATATTTATCCTTTTGTCTCCTCTTGTGTATCGTTGCGTTATCGTTCGAGAAGGAAATGGAGTTATTATATCATAGTGGATTTCATACTTATGTTATCCAAGTGCACTTTTCGAAAGAACTATTTCGCTATCTTATGAAAATGCAGTACTGTAAGCGGTACGGGAAAAGGAGGAGATCAATGAGAGAAGATATTCTGATAGATATCGCCCGCAAAGCGATTGCGGAAAAATTGTATGGAAAAAAGATGCTGGACAGGGAGGGGTTGATCGAAAGATACCCCGAATTGAAAGAGAAAAGAGCGGTTTTTGTCACTCTCAACAAGAGAAAAGAGCTGAGAGGGTGTATAGGTTCGATAATCGCACACAGGGCCCTGGTGGACGATATTGTCGAAAATGCCAGGGCTGCTGCGTTTGGGGATCCCAGATTTGTACCACTGAGGCCGGATGAGTATGAAAATATCGAGATCGAGATCTCTATATTGACCCCACCGCAGGAACTTGTGTATACAGATATTGACGATCTGAGAAAAAAGATCAGGAAGGGTGTCGATGGTGTCATATTGAATGTGAACGGCAGACAAGCAACATATCTTCCATCCGTGTGGGAACAGTTGCCGGATTTCGATATTTTCTTTTCTACACTGTGTCAGAAGGCTGGATTGCCCGGAAGCTGCCTTCAGATGCATCCGGTCATATATGTGTATCAGGCTCAGAAGATCCATGAGTAGGACTACAATACAAAATATCAGGAGAATACAAAAGGGGAGAGGGTGAAAGATAGAGGATATTCCGATCTATACAGAGTGGAAAATGAAAAGATCGTCTGTGAACTGTGCAGACACTATTGTAAACTAAAAGATGGTCAGGTTGGATTTTGCGGTGTCAACATGAACGATGCCGGCAGGTTGAAAAATCTCGTATATGGGAAAGTATCGGCTCTAAACGACGATCCCGTAGAGAAAAAACCACTTTATCATTTTTTGCCAGGCAGCAGGGCGTTGTCGCTCGGAACGGTGGGGTGCAATATGAAATGTCCTTTCTGTCAAAATTGGCAGATTTCACAAAGCAGGGATATAGAAGCTGCCCACAGTGTCACACCAGAGCAGATAGTCGCTTTGGCGAAACAAAGAGCTTGTGCGTCTATAGCGTACACATACAATGAACCATCTATTTTCTATCCGTTTGCACGCGATGTTGCATTGCTGGCGAAAGAGAATGATATAAAAAACATTTTTGTCAGCAATGGAATGGAAAGTCCGGAAGAGATAGAGGATATGAGAGGGGTTATCGACGCTTTCAATATAGATATAAAAAGCTTCAACCAGGACTATTACAAAAAAGTGCTCAAGGGATCGCTCGAAGGCGTACTGGATACCCTCAGGCTGCTCAAAAAGAATGGTTTCTGGGTGGAGTGTACGACACTGATCGTTCCGGGGGATAACGACAGCGACGAAGAGCTCGAGAGTATAGCGTCGTTCATAGCCGATGAACTCGATCGTTTTACACCATGGCATATCAGCGCTTTCCATCCTGACTATAAAGTGCTCGACAGGAGTCCCACATCGATCGATGTTCTCGAAAGGGCCGAGAGAATAGGCAGATTGTGCGGTTTGGAGTATATATACTTGGGCAATGTTGCGAACAGAGGTATAACACATTGTCCCGGTTGTGGAGCCGCATTGATAGAGAGAGATGTTTACAGTGTCGTAAACGATCGTCTTGTCGATGGAAAATGCCCGGAGTGCGGCAGAGCTGTCGAAGGAGTATGGAGATAGTATGTCGAGAAGACGATTTATTAAGGGCATGTGTTTGGGGATTTTTCCGATTTTGCTATCCGGATTTTCCGAAAGAGTTGACAATCAAGCAATAAAGGAGGGGAAAATGAGATATAGAGCCGCCGGAAACAGAGGAGCTTTTTATCCGGGATCGTGCAGTTCGATCAAGGATATGATAGAGAAATTCAACAATCTACTGGATCGTTCCATAACCGATAGATCCATACTGGATGTCAAACCAAGAGCTGTAATAGCTCCGCATGCGGGCTATATATACAGCGGTTTTACTGCAAATATCGCACACAGGATTCTCGCAAACTACAGGTCGAAACGAACTGTTGTGATAGGACCAAGTCATCATGTTTTTATAGAGGGGGTCAGTGGCAGCTTCATGAGGAGATATGAAACCCCCTGTGGGGATCTGGAGATAGACGAGCCATATCTACAGGAGTTGAAAGATCGTTTCAATCTGAGCTTTGTCGAAGAGGCTCACAGAGTCGAGCACAGTACTGAAACCCAGATGCCGTTTATCGAGCACTACTCTCCGGACAGCTCGATAATCGAGCTGATATATGGCAGAGTGGGCTATATAGAGCTTGCGAAATTGATAGGAGAGATACTGAACGACCCCGACAATACGGTTGTCATAAGCAGTGATCTCAGTCATTTCCATACACTGGAGCGCGCGGAACATTTGGACGGCATATGTCTGAGTGGTGTGGCCGAAAAGAGTATCGAAACACTCGATAGTGGCTGTGAAGCGTGCGGGATAACCGGAATCAAGGCCATCGTGAAAATTGCCGGCGAAAGATCGTGGAAAAGCAGAGTCCTCGACTACAGGACCAGTGCGGATGCCAGCGGTGATCGCAACAGAGTGGTTGGTTACATGAGCGCGTTGTTTGGAGATGTCATATAGTGTCTTCTATTGCTGCTATAGCTGATATTATTGTTTTTTAAGGACAAATCCTGTATTATCGCAAGACTTTTTCTATACGGGAGATATATTGGAAATCGAATCATATACCGAAAAATGATCGATTTCCACCAATATAGATAGATAAATTCAGATTTAAAAAGGCTTGAAAATGGCGAGAAAGTGTCAAGTAACAGGCAAAGGGCCACTCGTAGGATACAATGTCTCACACGCTCATAACAAAACAAAAAAGAGACAGTTGCCAAACCTGAGAACGGTAAGGGTGACACTCGAAGATGGAACACGCAAGAAGATAAAGGTAGCGGCCTCCACTCTCAGAACGATGAAAAAGAAGGCTATGGAGTCCGAAATAGCCTGATGCTGCGAATCGGAGTACATCTGTCGGCTGACGGATGTACTGCTGATGGGAAAGAGTAGGCTTCAGTCTTCTTTCCCGATAGAAAATTACTTCAACTATCCCTTTGAGGCTTCCTGAATGTTTGAGATAAAATATTTGAAAAACGGTCTGTCGAATGTCGAGGCGTTCTATTGTGATGGGATCAACGCCGGACTCCGCCAGAACAGTGATCAGGGGGATCTGGCATTTATACGATCCGATGCAGAGTGTATCACATGTGCTCTGTACACCCAGAATCTTTTCAAAGCCGCGCCTATTCGTCATGCCATGAGATATGGCAGGGTGTTCGAAAACAACTTCATACTCGTCAACGCAAAAAACGCTAACGCGATGACCGGCGAGGAGGGGATAAGGGATATAGATAAAATCCTTTCGATACTTCCTGATGAAATAGGTGCCGTAAACCCCATTATGAGCTCGACCGGAGTGATAGGTTATCGATTGCCTGTGGAGACGATACAAAACGCTATACAAAGATTCGATTGGAACGCCAGAGAGTCTGACAGGGCGGCAATGTCGATACTTACGACCGACAGTATCAAAAAAGAGATCTGCGTAGAGGTCAAATTGGAGGATGGGAGTATTTTTCATATAGCGGCGATTGCCAAAGGAGCCGGCATGATAGATCCGGCCATGGCAACTATGCTTTGCTTTATCGTTACGGATGCGTCGGTTCCCGCAGAAGATATGGAAGATCTGCTGAGAGATGCGGTAGAGGGATCTTTTAACAGAATCAGCGTAGATGGGGATAGGTCGACCAATGATTCGGTATTTCTAATGTCGAATGGAGCAAGCGGAGCATACGATAGATCCGCCTTTGCAGAGGCCCTCGCGAAACTGTGTTTCGAGCTCTCGATGTTGATACTCAAAGACGGAGAGGGGGCGAACAAGGTTGTGGCTTTCGAGGTCAAGGGGGCGGTAAACGACAAGGAGGCCGAGATAGCCGCGCGGAAGCTGAGCAATTCGTTGCTGGTAAAAACGGCGCTTTTTGGAGAGGATCCAAATTGGGGTAGAATAGCCTCCACCATCGGTTCGAGTGGAATCGAATGCAGCGAAGAGTCTCTTTCGATCTACTACGATGATCTGCTCATTTACGATATAGAGAATATGGAGCTAGACAGCGAGAGAGAAAAGAGAGCCCACGAGATCATGCAAAAAGAGAGCTTCAAGGTGGTGTGCGATCTCGGAGTCGGGAATGGAAGTTTTACGGCGTACGGATGCGATCTGAGTTACGATTATGTCAAGATCAACGCCGAATACAGGACATAGATCCTGCGGCGCACTCCGGATGTCGTTTTCATTACCCTCTAACCACAAAGAGGTTAAAATAATTTTGAAATTTTAGAAAAAAGGATACCAAAATGCTTCATGAATATCGCGAAGAGATTAGTGAACTTAAACAGAAGAACGCCCATTTTGCGAAAATTTTCGAAAGGCACAACGAACTTGACAAAAAGGCTATGGATGCCGATGAGGGTAGATTGCATTTGAGCGATATAGAGTTGGAACAGATCAAAAAAGAGAAACTTCTTCTCAAGGACGAGGCACTCAAGATGATTCTGGAGTACAAGAAATCAAAAGAGAGTTAAGCTTTACTAGTCTCAAAAACGACCCATCCATTGTGCTCCAGAAGCGCTTTGGCTTTGGAGCAGATATCCAAAACCGCCAGCAAATACACCTTTCTGATAGAGAATCCTTTTAGATTTTCCAACTTTCTTTTAAGCTCAATCATATCGGCGGCATCTCTGCTGAGAAGTCTGCTTTTTTTTACAGGCACGAACACTGCACAGTAATACCCCTCGATATCCACACCCTGCAAAATCGTAACTCGCTTTCGACTTCCGAGCTCGGATGGATCGATCGTTATCAGGCTGCTGCATACGATTTTGTTATCGGCCAATCTGGAGACGATACTTTTCATATCCATTTCATGATCCTTTGCTCAGAGGATGGTACCTCGATACTGTTTCGTCGAGATACTCCTTTTCTATATGGGTATATATCTGTGTGGTCAGGAGAGAGCTGTGTCCGAGCAGCTCCTGCACCACTCTCAGATCAGCCCCTCCCAGGATAAGCGATGTGGCGAACGAGTGTCTGAGCACATGCGGAGAGACTCCGAGATACTTTTTCACGATTTTGTAAGCGCTTATTCTGCTTAGCTGCTCTCCTTTGTAGTTTGTCCACAGATATTCACTGCTGCCTATATCTCCGAGCTTCATCCACTCCCCAATGGCGTCTATGGCCGATTTGGCAAGAGGCACGACTCTCTCTTTTTCGCCTTTGGCGTATCTGATCTTGAGCCATCCGTCCGATATATCTTCTCTGTGACAGCTTAGAGCTTCACTGATCCGGCAGCCGCTGGCATATAGAAAAAGTATCAACGCATAATCCCTTATACCCGATTTTTTTTGTTTGTCAATCGAATCGAGACCCCTCATGATCTCCTCATGACTTAGATATTTCGGTAGAGATTTCGGTACTCTGGCCATCGGGACCGAGAGTTTACGATCGAAAAAGCCGCTTTCGTGGCAAAATCTGAAAAAACCGTTTATCGAGGAGAGTTTTCTGTTTAGAGTTCTTTTGTTTTTCAGAGTGGAAAGGAATTCGATTATCTCTTCTGTCCGAATATCGACTATCGCCTTATCGACGCTCCGCTCGAGCTGTTCGAGATCGTGGATATACGCCTCTATGGAGTTGGAGCCGAGCGCCTTGTCTATTCTCAGATATTCGCGATACGCGTCGAGCAGATCACTCATACGAGAGACTGTTCAGATTGACGACCTCTTTGTCTTTGTAGAGTCTGCCGCCAGCCGCGAACGAATAGCTTTTGACTTTGCCGATATCGTAAATTTTGCTTTTTTTCAGGTTTGCATCCATGACGATGAGGGCTCCACTCCTGTCCAGAGCGAAAACCTTGCCGTTGCTTACAGACAGTGCGGCAAACTGAGCGTAGGGAAACTTTTTTTGAGCCAGCACTTTCAGATAGCTGTTGAGTTTGACCACTCGTCCATCGACTGTTAGAGCGTAGACATTCCCCCCGGATATGACCGTGTCCGCTATGGGGGCTTCAAACTTGTTCATGGCGCCCGGCGCAGCGCTTACCAGCTTTCTCGGTGTAGCCGCTATGATTGTTCTTCCTATTTTACCCAGGAAGATCACATTGTTCATGTTGTACTCCGAGCCTATTGCCATGCCTCGCGCGGCTCTCGGGTTGGAAGGAGATATCACAAGCAGTTTTCCATCTAGTGTCGGAACTATAAGCAGCGATCCGAGAGAGATGGGGTTGGCTATACGGGTATCCACCGCGAACGCTCGACCCACTTTTGCGGATACTGTGGTTTTTTTTGCGTTCATGCTGTATACGCCAAATACATTGTCCTGCGAAATGTAGTATATGTTTTTGCCTCTTATCAGCGCGGATATCAGAGGATAGTCCAGTTTGGCTTCCTGGATAACTTTGCCTGAACTTCTGCCGAGTATCTTGATCTGTCCTGTGTTGTCGGCAGCCAGCACATATGATGAAGACTGGGCTACGAAGTGGAATTTTTCAGGGATTTTAATCTTGCCCTCTCCACCTCTCGTGATATATGTTCCATTATCGTATGTCACTCCATCTCTGAGTACACTGATCGCTTTTCTGCCGTGCTTGGATATGTAGGATGACGCGCTATGTGTGCTTTCTGGTTCGAAGGACTGTCTGCCGTTGCATCCGCTGAAAAGTATCATACTAGCGATCAGTGCCGCTGCGGTTATATATATTTTTGACATCGATATCTCCTTGTTTTCGATTATTTGATTGTGCCGTGCATCATGAGTTTGGCGATTTTGCTCAACGGCGAATTTTCACCTATCGTGATCAAGAGGCTCCTGGCTTTGTCTTTTTCCCCTCTGTTCAACGCTTCGTATGCTTTTTCTACAGTGGACAGATCACGATAATAGCTCGAATCACCAGCTTTTGAAGCCATTACTGCTTTGTGATATGAGACTATGTCTGAGAGCACACTGTTTGACGAAACACTCTTCTCGCGGGAGAGTGAATCCATAGATTCGCTTTTGCGGGCTACAGAGTAGCTGTACAAGGCATGAAGAGACGGATTGTATTTTTTTAAAGCTGCAAGCGCTTCTGTGTTTTTGGGATCTTTTTGCAGTGTAAGCAAAGCGTCGTTGGCTTTGCCAAGTCTATAATCTGTATATGTCCCGTATAGCCAGGTACCCCCAAATATAGCAATCAGGGCAATCACCAGACCCCATATTGCCATTTTGTATTTTTTGTAGAACCTCTCCAGTTTGAACGCGTTTTCGAGAAGCTTCTCGTCGCTGCTGAGTTCATCTTTTACATATTTTATTTCGTCTTTTAGACTCATATTTCGGTTCCTGTTTGGTTTTATTATCAAAAGCATATTATAGCGTGTAAGGATTAAATCCACCTCCGGCGACCACCTCCGGCGTGGGTATGGAGCTTCTGAATCGAGTACGATATGCGCCGGCATAGCATCATGACCCTTGCTCCCTTATCTATTGTTGACATTCTGAATAAAATTGAATACAATAACTTCATAAAATATTTAAAAAGGGTGCTGTATGAAAACTTTAACATTAAGAGTTGATGATGAAGTTTATAATATGATAAAAGTAGCCTCAAATGGTGCAAAGAGAAATATATCCAATTTTATAGAGTATGCAACACTACAATATCTTGCATCTTCGCAATATGTTGATAGTGATGAAATGAATGAAATATTAGAAAATAAAGAACTTCTAAAAAGTCTTGAACAAGGACTAAAAGAAGCTAAAGATGGAGATTATACAATTGTATGATTTTCAGATAGCCGAGACTGAAGAGTTTGAAAAAAATATCAAAAAATTGGATACTAAGATTTATACAAAAATCAGAAATATAGTTTATCCACAACTTAAAAAGAATCCTTTTTATGGAACAAATATAAAAAAATTAAAAGGTGACTATGAAGGGGTTTATAGATATAGACTTGGGAATTATAGATTATTTTATGTTATAGATAATGATAAAGTTGTTGTAATAGTTACTACTATGTCTCATAGACAAAATGCATATAAATAGATAACAAATCAGAGCCGTATTAGTATTAATTACTCAAAGATGGTTCTATCTTTTAGTGTTTGGCAGCTCAGGTGTACGCAAGACAACATCAGCTGTAGTGTCTTTGTCCAACAGAAAGGCTTGAGAGCGTTCTACAGCTCTGCCACAGTAACCCCCATATTGCCCGGCATTCTATAAAAGTTTTTCACTTTTGGATGCTTTTTGAGATATTCCGAAATAGTTTTTGCCAAAATACCGGTACCGGTTCCATGTATGATCTCGATTTCGTTCAACCCATGCAAAAGAGCGTCGGAGAGAAATCTGTCCAGCTCATCGATCGCGTCATCCGATCTGAAACCGAGCAGTTTGATGGATACCGAGGCGCGATCGCTCTTTTCTACTCGTATATCCACTCTCTTCTTTATAGTTTTTTGTGTTTTTTCTGACGCGCTCTCCAGCTCCCCGGTAGATACTCTGACTTTCATGCCCTCTATGGAGATGGTCGCGTTTTTGCCGCGGATAGTCAGTATCTCCCCTCTTTGTCCTCTATATTTTACTATATCGCCCTTTTTGAATTCGATCGCTTTTTTTGTCTCGCTGTTTTTCAGCTTTACCCTCTGTTTGTGCCCATGCGCCTCGTTCAAGAGTCTTCTTGCTTCTGCCGATTCGGCCTCCTTGAGAGCGGCAAGTGCTCTTTTTGTAGCGGCATTGTATCTGTTCTCCAGCGTAGCCAGCACTTTGCGCTGCTCCTCTTGCAGCTTTTTTTTCATCTCTTCAAGCTTATGTTCTTTAATGGAGATTTTTTCCAGTTTCGATTCCGCTTCCGCTGTTTTTTTGCGCATCTCGTTTTCCAGAATCGTGGATCTCTCTATCAGTTCGTTCAGTTTTTCTTTGTCCTCTCCATAGAGCTTTTTCGCTCTTTCTACGATACTGGCGGGTATGCCATAGCGCTCCGCTGTTTCGAAAGCGTAACTCTTTCCTATGCTGCCTTGCAAAAATGTGTATGTAGGTTTTCTCTTTTTTTCATCGTATAGAGCGGCTACGAGCTCTACACTGTCGTCTCCGGCCATGAGTGAGGCAAGTCTCTTGTGGTGAGTTGTGACGACAAATATGATATCTCTTCCGCTCAACTCCTCGAGAATCACCCTAAAAAGCGAAGCAGCTTCGTCGGAATCCGTACCAAGCTCAATTTCGTCCACTCCAACAATCGCGTTTTTCATCCTGAAGAGTCTGGAGAACTCCAGCATTCTGCCGGCAAATGTGGATATATCGTTTTTGACTGACTGAGGGTCGTCTATGATGGCTTCAATATGTCGAAATCTTCCTATTTTTGTTTTTTTGGTATTGCACCTGAAGGGCAGAAGATATTTCGCCATAAAGACCGAGGCAAGAAGGGATTTAAGCAGCATGGTTTTTCCACCCGCATTCACTCCGGTAATGAGCATTACCGGTTTTTCGAGTCCAATGGATACAGCTACAGGCTTTTCCAGCGCTGGGTGGGAAAATTCGTCGAGAATCACTCTGTTGCTGTTGTCGGGAAGTACGATTTCGTAATCTCTACTCCTGGCAAAAAGCACTCTCGCCTGATAGTGGTCGAATCTGTCGAATTCTTTGTCGATGAAACGCAGAAATTTTCTCCATTTGTGCATAGTGGCGGAAAAGTCTCGACAATACTCCCAGATTATTTTTTCTCTGCGGCTGAGAAGTTCCGCCTCTTTCTCTTTGAGTTTTCTTGTCGAATCCGGCAATATATAGAAAAAACCTCCCGTGCTGCGTCCTATGACGGAGGCTTTCAGAGCGGCGGAGAAGCCACCCCTGACCAGAAGAGTCTCCTCGCCGTTTTGCAGGTGTATCTGGGTATCTACGAGATAATCTTTGAGCGATTGAGAGTGGGTGAGTTTCCGTAGAGTATCTCTGATCACAGAACGGTTGGAGTTCAGAGCGTTGGAGATACTCAGAAGTTCCGGCTCTTTCTGTGGATTGATATCTCCTTCCTCGGTAAAATAGTCGGAGATGGAAGCTATCTCTTCGGGTATGACGATATCCGAAAGCCATTCGGAAACGGGCCCGGAAAATTCGATAGTTTTCAAGCGGTTGAAATATGCAGTGATTTTTATGAAGACAAATATTTCATCCAGTCTCAAAACCCCCTGTTTATCGAGGCGCAATAGCATATCCGAACATTCAGGTATCTTTGGCGGAGGAGGGAATTCGCTCTTTTGTATCGCGTCGATGAACCTATAGTGGATAGAGGTATCGCCCTCCATTGCCGGAGATTTTGGACGGGACATAAAGGAGATAAACGAATCGAGATACTCTTCGAGATCAAGTTTTTTCGCGATAGAATCCATCTCTTTTCCAAAAACTGTTATTTGTTCTTTTTGTTTTGTAATCATTTGGTTTGAGTTTGGTATGGACGGAGCTTCGATACCACTTCAGGTGCTTTACTCATGTAAATTCCCCTCTGATCTGATATGTGATATCACCAGCTCCAAAAGCCGCGATAAGTCCATCCCTGAACTCCTCTACGACACGATCGTTTCTGACTATTTGCACCGAGCCGTCTCCGCGTGTGATGCGATCCGCCATGATGGGTCTGTATCTGCTGAAAGCCCCTTTGAGGTCTATTGGGATTTCGATCTCTCCTGCCGACCATATAGGCAGTATCACGAGCTCGTCCACTCCTTCGAAGCACTCTACGAAGCCTTTGAGGTTATCAAGGGTTCTGGTGTATTTATGAGGCTGCCATATCACTCTGAGTTTTTCCAGACCCAGTCGTTTTTTGAATGTCTTCAAAGCGTCCAGAGTGGCTTTTATTTCGGTGGGATGATGACCATAATCATCTATGATTACGCGATTGTCATCACTGTGTATGATATCGAATCGTTTTTTTATACCTTTGTAGTTGTTCTTAAGATTGTCTCTTAGTGTATCTATATCGTTTCCAAGTTCATGGGCGGCAGTGATTGCCAGAGAGGCATCCACAGCTATATGCTCTCCAAAGCCGAAAACTTCGAATTCTCCCATATTTTTGAGCCTGAATTTTGTACGGGGCTCTCTGTCTCTGACGAAGTATTCTATATCTTTTATGTCTTTGGAGGGGTAGATTTTGACGGAGTCTATATCCAGAGAGTCGAGAAATTCGTCGTCACCGTTGAGAATCCTGAGTTCGGCCAGCTCGATGAATTTTCTATAGGCTCCATAAAATCTGTTTTCGTCATACTCGTAATACTCCATATGTTCTGGTTCGACATTTGTCACAATCGCCAATTTTGGATTGGAGTTGAGAAAACTCTCGTCGCTTTCGTCCGCTTCGAAGACCACTTTATCGTTTTCGAATGTCCTTACATTGGATCCGAAAGATTTGCTTATGGCTCCTATAAGAGCATTCGTTTCAGGCAGCAAAGCGGCGAGCATGGCCGATGTCGTGCTTTTGCCGTGAGCTCCTCCTACTGCGTACACCTTTTTGTCGGCAAGAATGAATTTGAGCGCGTCTTTTCTGCTGAGCAGTTCGATCCCAAGCTCTTTTGCGCGTTGGTACTCTATGTTTCCAGGTCTCACAGCCGCTGAGTGGATCACTGTATCGGAATCTTCGACCGCATCCGGATGATGAGGTATTGTTATTTTGATCCCATAGTTGTGAGCCAGATCGTCGGTGATTTCACTTTGTCTCATATCGCTGCCGGATATCCTGTGCCCCTGCCCGACCAGAAATTTCGCCAGAGCCGAGAGTCCTATGCCTCCTATCCCTATGAAGTGTATTTTCATGATTAAAGCCGCCTTGTCTCTATTCTCTTGTGCCGAGAAAGTTCTTTATTCTTTCAAGAGCTTCTGTTGTATTTTTTTCATCATGCACCAATGCCAGCCGCACATATCCGCTGCCTGCCCCGTCTCTGCCCAAAAACGATCCTGGCAGCACCTTCACTCCACAATACCGATACAGATCTTTAGTCAAAGCCAGCTCGTCGCCGGTCTGAAGCCAGATATAGAAAGTCGCTTTCGGGATGTCTACACCAAGAATATCGTTGGCTATCTGGAAGTTTTTTCGGTATTTTTTTCTGAACATCTCGGGATACTCATGATCTCTCCATGCTTTGGCCGCCGCTCTCTGCAGGGGCAGGGGTGATGCGCAGCCAATGTATGTTCTGTATTTCATATACTCTTTCAATATTTTGCTGTCTCCGGCAATGAATCCGCTTCTAAGCCCCGGCTCGGATGAGCGTTTTGATATGGAGTTGATCACGAAAAGATTTTTGAAATCAAAATTACCCACTTCGATAGAGGCTTCGAGCATGGATGGTAGAGCTTCATCCAAATAGAGGTCTATATAGCATTCGTCATTTAGCAGAACAAAATCCAGTTCCATAGAGAGCTTCACCCACTCTCTCATCTCATTCATCTCCATGACTGAAGCGGTCGGATTGTTGGGGGTATTCAGAATAACCAGGTCGCACTCTCGCAATCTTTTTTCATCTATGATTGGCTTGAATCCATTTTCGCTGTCGAGGTTCAGATGTACAATTTCGGCACGGCTCGCGATAGCCGCTCCTTCGTATATCTGATAGAATGGGTTTGGAAATGCCATGACACTTCTCTCTTTTCTGGCCAGCAGGAACTGGGGAAAGTTGAAAAGCAGTTCTCTCGTGCCAAATGTCGGTATCACCTGATCCGAATCGAGTTTTAATCCAAAACGATTCGACATATACTCCAAAATGGCATCTTTCAGGTACGGTTCTCCTGCAGTTTTAGGGTATTTATTCAACAGTGATGTCGATTTGCGCAACTCCTCCTGAATAAATTCCGGAGTTTCAAACTGGGGTTCGCCGATAGTGAGGTCTATCATATCGAGATTATCTTCGGGCGATACTCCATCCAGCAGGATGTTGAGTTTTTCGAAAGGGTATGTTTCGAAATCCAATTTTATCCTTTTTTAATTTTGTTGGGTGGAACAGATATGGATATTATTTGTTTCTGACTATCCACTCTATTATTTGGTTTTGCAATTGCGCTCCTTGCCACTTTTTCTGACCATTGTAGAGAATTATAACGGTATACAGTCTACCTGATCTGCCTTTAACATATCCGGCTATATTTTTGGCATTTTTGAGTGTTCCTGTTTTCATCCACGCTCTGTTTCTGGCAACACTTTTCAGGAAGCGTTTTCGTGTCGTTCCATCTCTTCCGGCTATAGAGAGTGTCCTCATCCATTTTTTTCCATAATGTCTATACGCATCCTGCAGGAGTCGGTGCAGTGTCAAGGCAGTCAATCTTGAATGTCTGGAGAGCCCGCATCCATTGTCCAGGATAGTACCTGTGCCTATGATTTTTCGTTTTCCCAGTATTTTTTTTACAGCTTTGCGACCTTTTTTTTCGGTAGCCGGAGGCCCAAAATGTTTGGCTCCCAGAAGCAGAAAGATATGTCTGGCGTACAGGTTGTTGCTTTTTTTGTTGGTTTTGGAGATTATGTTTATGAGAGGAGTCGAGTAGTATGTCATAATGGTGCGAGCGTTTTGGGGCGTTCCGCGCAGTTTCAGTTCACCTTTGAACTCTATTCCGGAACTGTTCATCTCGTGTTTTAATATATAATAAAATGTTTTGTACGGATGACTCAATACCTTTTCCACTCTTCTTGGTGGACATCTTTTGGATATCGTTCCAGAAATGGTCACTCTGGTCGAATCGCCGCTTCTGTTGACATTTATTCTGGGCCAGGAGTATTTGCCGCTGCATGCTTTATCGGTTATTTTAAGATAGTTTATGATTTTATAGCTCTCATCCGGTATGGTTTTCCAGACCGAAGCGCTGCCTTTTCTGGGGTCGATGATAAATTTACACAGGTGATCGTCCACCATCATCGCGTCAGGCATAGCGTTGTATTCGCTGTAGCTGTTTTTGTCAAAGCCTGAATTGATGCGATCACCTACGGCGAAGAAACTTCTGTCAATGATCATATCGCCGGTTATTCTTTTTATTCCAAATCTTTTCAGCTGTTTTACTATAGAGACGATATGTTTGTAGGACAGAGTGGGGTCACCGTAAGGTTTGACAATCAGGTTGCCATTTATGGTTCCTTTACTGAAGGTCCCGGTATAGTAGAATCTTGTTGGCCATCTGAAGCCAGCTCCCAGATCGATAAGTGCCGCGTATGTCGTCAGGAGTTTGACAACCGAAGCCGGAGTTCTGTACATCCCTTCTCTGTGAGAGGCGATTATGCGTCCTCTTTTCGTATCAGTGATATAGATGCTCAGATTGCGGGGATCGATTTTGTTCTGTTCGACCATCTTCACTATCTCTTTTGGAAGAGAGGCACTTATGCCGGAGATCGCTATGCATCCGAACAGTATCAGTCGCGCCACTCTTCTGAAACTATTTAGCATTACTCCTGCCCTTTGTTTTTTCGAAATCGATTCATTCATGCGGCGATTTCCGGTTTACACTGTGCCCTGTTCATACATTGCTCTCAGTTTTTCCTTCTCTTTTTCCCTTTTGAGTTTTTCCGCCTCTTTTGCTCTGAAGCCTTTGACATCGAAGCCGAGCCACATCAGTATAGGTGATGCAATGAATATGGAGGAGTATGTCCCCACGATGATTCCTATGAGGAGAGTGAAACTGAAACCTTTTATTATCTCCCCTCCAAACAGATATAGAGTCAACACGACGAAAAAGGTTGTCAGGGATGTCAATACCGTTCTGGAGAGTGTTCTGGTAACAGATTCGTTGATTATATGTCCAAGTTCGGGGTTCTTTATTTTTCTGATACCCTCCCTGATGCGGTCGAATACGATTATGGTATCGTTGAGCGAGTATCCCAATATGGTCAGGATCGCCGCCAGAATATCCAGATTTACCTCTACATTGAACAGAACGATGGCGCCGGTCGCTATACTGACATCGTGCACGAGCGCCGCTACCGACGCCAGGGCGAAACGCCATTCGAATCTGATGGATACATATATCAATATACCTATGATCGCAAGGATCATGGCGGTCAGACCTTTCTCCTTCAGCTCACCCCCTATTTTGGGTCCTACCATATCTACCCGTCTGACTTCGAATTTACCGGTATCTTTCAGAAGAGTTCTGATTTCGTCTCCGATATCCTTTCCTACCGATGCAGAGCTGCTTTTGCTTCTGATGATGATTTCGTTTTCGTTACCGAAAAATGTAACATTGGCTCCTTTGTAGTTTTCATTTTTCGACAGCTTTTCTCTTATCTGGACAATGGGAGCTTTTGTTTCGTATTTGAGCTGTATGAGGGTTCCTCCGGCGAAATCTATACCGAAATTGAACCCTTTGGTAGCCACCAATCCCCATGAAAGCAGAACGAGCAGCAAAGAGAGGATGCCAAATCTGCGACTCCAACCCATAAAATTTATCGATTCTTTATATTTGAAGAGTTCCATATCGTTATCCTATTTTTACACCGAACCAGCGGTTCAGCTTTTCATGTGATATGCCGGGTATGAGCATTTGATATATGCCATGAGTTCCCAGTATCGCCGTCAGCATCGAGGCGAGTATCCCTATGCTCATTGTCAATGCGAATCCTTTTATCGGCCCTGTACCATACGCGTAAAGTACTACCGCCGAGATCAGTGTCGTTACATTGGCGTCCCAGATGGCCGTAAAGGCGTTTTTGTACCCCTCTTCTATCGCTTTGGCTATGGAGACACCCTCTTTGAGTATCTCTCTGATCCGTTCATTGATGATGACATTCGCATCCACCGCCATACCGACGGTTAGAACTATCCCCGCCATTCCCGGCAGTGTCAGTGTGGCGCCGAACAGAGACATCACGGCCAGAATCAAAAACAGATTGCCTATAAGGGCAATATCGGCGATAATACCGGCTATACCATAGTAGAGTATCATGAATAGCACTACGAGTACGAAACCGAGTATCAAAGCGAACATGCTGGCGCGTATGCTGTCCGCGCCCAGGCTCGGTCCCACGCTCCGCTTTTCCATTACAAATACCGGAGCGAGCAGCGCTCCCGATCTAAGAGCAATAGCTATATCGTTGGCTTCGTTTATCGTGAAGTTTCCGGATATCTGACCCGAGCCGCCTCCGATCCTCTCTCTTATGACAGGAGCGGAATAGACTTTGTTGTCCAGCACTATGGCCATTCTTTTTCCAACGCTTTTTCCGGAAAAGTCACCGAATATCCTGGCGCCTTCTCCATTTAGTTTGAAGTTGATCACAGGCTGATTGTTTCTATCGAAGCCGACTTTGGCGTCAGTCAGCATGGAGCCGTCCAGTATCGGTATTTGTCGCAAGAGATACTTTTCGTCGGGGTTTTTCACATCATGCAAAATAACATCCCCATACTTTTTCGCCTCCTGTCGCGACATTGTGTAGACTCTGCTCGCGTGCTCTTCGTCTACCGCCATCATCTGTAGATGGGCGGCGCGGGCTATAAGCTCTCTGATACGCTGTTCATCATCGGCGGTTTTTATGCCCGGTACCTCCACGAGGATTTTCTCTTCACCCTGTTTGGCGACCGTCGGTTCAGCCAGACCGAACTGGTTCAGTCGATTGCGTATAGTGTCGACCGCCTGATCCAGGGCCATCTTGCGGGTTTGTTCCATCTCCTCTTTTGTCATGGAGGCCGAAAAGTCTCCATCGTTCTCTTTCAGCACTATCCCCTTGCCAAGCTCTTTGTCGAGCAACTCCTTCGTTTTTTTGATATCGTCTTCGTCGAGTATTTTAAACTCGATCTTTCCATCCTCTATACGCAGATCATCGAATATTATCTCATTGTCGTCCAGTAGGTATTTTATAGTACCGGCGATCGATTTTATTCTGGATTTTATGGCTTCGTCACTTTTGATACCGAGCAGCATATGCAGCCCTCCCTGCAGATCCAGGCCAAGAGTGATCTTTTTGCCGCTTTCGCTCTGCAACAGCGACGGCATAGAGAAGCCAAGTCCGAATATGAGAGCCAGAATAAATATGACGACTCTGTAGTTCAGTCGGTTCATCATCTACTCAACCCTGATTTTCTATTTTTCTGGCGACATACCCTCTATCCAGTTTGACACTGACATTGTCGCTCAGTTTGATTTTGATAAAATCCTCTTCAGGCTTTATAACTTCGGCGATGAGGCCGCCGTTGGTTACTATCTTGTCTCCTTTTTTCAGAGAATCAAGCATTTCGCGATGAGCTTTTTGCTGTTTCTGCTGCGGTCTGAAGATGAGAAAGTAAAATATGGCGAAAAGAAGTATCAGAGGCATAAACTGGACTATAACCGATTGAGATGTCATGGAGTATCCTTTGTCGTGAATATTAATAAAATTTCCGGATATTTTAGCACTTACACCTTAACCGTGGGCTTTTTTACCGCTTTGGCTGGTTCAGCATTCATATATCTGAGTGCTTTTGGGTTCACGAATGTGCTTCTCGAAACCGTTTTAGCGTTAATATTTTTCACCGCTCTTTTGGCAGGTGAAAAGAAGATGTGGTTCTGGTGCGGTATATTCGTCTCCATATTGTGGTTTTGGTGGATATCTTTGAGTATGGTCTATTACGGGTTTGCCTGGAGTATCCCTCTCGTTATTCTTTTGATAGCTTTCGTTTATGCATCTCTTTTCTGGTTGGCGGCGGTTTTGTCCGAAAAAAGCGCAAAGACAGCCGAAAGGCTCTTTTCGTCCCGCAGGTTTTTATTTTGCTCTTTTTCGAAACTTGTTTCTCTGTCGGTCAAGATATTTTTTTTATCTATCATGAGTTACATACATCCGTTTGGTTTCGACTGGTTCAAGCCCGAACTTGTCTTGGTGCACACAGTGTTTGGTATTCAGAAGTGGCAGTTTGTCATAGTGCTGATCTCTATCGCATTGGCGATATGTTTTCGCAGATCATGGATGGTTTTCGTCATGTTTCTGGCGATAGATGGCAATGCGACTCTTGTGGATACGCATGACTATTTTGGAGATATAGAGCTGGTAAGCACCTCTGTTCCCGTCGAGATGAAATGGAACCGCGCCAAACTGAAAGAACAGATTGCGGATATATTTTTCAGGATCGACAGAGCGATCAAAAGAGGCAAAAAGCTGATAGTGTTTCCAGAGTCGGCTATTCCGCTGTTTTTGAATATAGAGACCGATCTGACGGACAGATTGAAGAGCTACTCCGTTGATATAGATATAGTTATTGGAGCTCTTTATGGCTCCAGGAATGGAAACAGAAATTCTGTATATTTTTTCAGTAACAAACAAATGCGGATCGTTGATAAAGTGGTCCTGGTACCTTTCGGAGAGAGCAACCCCTTGCCGGATTGGGCTTCGGATTTGGTGAACGAGATATTTTTTGACGGCGCACCTGATTACAAACCTGCCGAAACTCCTGGCGATCTATATATAGGGGGCAAGAGCTACCGTGTCGCTGTATGTTATGAGGGAACCAGCGAAATACTCTATCGTGACAGACCTAAAAGAATGATACTAATCAGCAATAACGGATGGTTCACTCCATCAATAGAGCCGGTATTGCAAAGCGCGCTTTTGGAGTACTACAATCGTAAATACTCTACAGAGATATACCACAGCTCCAATATGTCCGACTCATACACAATAAGAAGAGTAAAAATATGGGAGGGTTGGCCGACAAACCCTAAAAGCTCAGAGCGCGAAAAAAAGAGCGACGGAGGCGGTGAATGAAGGTAAAAAGTCTATTTTTGGTGCCCATAAAAGCCTATCAGTATCTCTCCAGAATGCTTCCGGGGAGCTGTCGTTACTACCCTACATGCTCCGAATACGCCAAATGGAAATTCGAACTGGATCGTCCAGACAGGGCGCTGTTCTCTACAATACTGAGAATACTCAGGTGCAATCAGCTCTTCGAAGGGGGGATAGACTATCCACTCATCAGATACACTCCTCCGCGTCTTCTTTCTCTGGATAATCCCGTGTATAGAAAAAAAGAGGAGGGTTCGGATCGCCATAGCCCTAATCTGCCTGACAGCAAAATAGCCATAAAATATTGGATAGTACCCGCAAAAGGCGATCTGTATTACATAGTAAAGGAGTTCGATGAGTGATTCCATAACCCTGAACAGTCCGCTGGATATGCATCTGCATCTTAGAGACGACGATATGCTGAAGCTGGTCGCACCGCTGAGTGCCAGACACTTCAGCGGTGCTGTCGTGATGCCCAATCTGGTTCCGCCCGTGACGGACGCTGAGATGCTTGCCGGATACAGAGAGAGGATTAAAAATGCGACAGGCAACGAAATATTCGAAGCGTACATGACGCTTTTTTTCAAGCCCGAATACGATTATGAATTCCTGTCCTCGATCAGAGAGAGTCTGACAGCCGTAAAACTCTATCCGGCAGGTGCTACGACGAACAGCGAAGGGGGTGTCGAGGGTTTCGATATCGAAGTTCTGCGTCCGACTTTGGAGGCTATGGCCAGACTGGGTATAGTTCTGTGTGTTCATGGAGAGACCGATGGATTCGTAATGGATAGAGAGTCCGAATTTTTGCCCATTTATGAAAAACTGGCGGAAACTTTTCCTAATCTGAAAATCGTTATGGAGCATATCACGACCGCCGACGCGGTTAAGGTACTCATGCGATATCCGAACCTCTATGCGACCATAACGCTTCATCATTTGCTGATTACCCTCGACGATGTTGCCGGTGCCATGTTGAATCCACATCTTTTTTGCAAGCCGATAGCGAAACGCCCCGAAGACAGGATGGCGTTGCTGGAGTTGGCTCTGGAGGCGCATCCGAAGGTGATGTTCGGTTCGGATTCCGCGCCTCATCCAGGAGAAGCCAAAGAGAGTTCCGCCTGCGCGGCTGGGATTTTTACGGCTCCGATAGCCCTCCCTGCTCTGGCAGAGCTTTTCGAGAGGCATGGCAGACTTGGTAATCTGCAGAGATTCGTATCTGACAATGCGAAAAGGATCTACTTCATCGATCCGCCGTCGAAAACGGTCAGACTTATCAAAGAGGAGTGGACTATACCCGGTAATTATGGAGTGGTCGTGCCCATGATGGCTGGAAAAAAACTTGAATGGAAGGTAAAGACCACATGAATGGCTCAAACGAACTCGAAAAAGGCTACAGGCACTTCAGGGATGTAAGTTTCAAAAAAAACAAGGATCGCTTCAGAAAACTTGTGGAAGAGGGGCAGAGCCCAAAGGCTCTATTCATCGGGTGCAGCGACTCCAGAGTGATGCCGGCCATGATAACAGGCAGTGGACCGGGTGATCTCTTTATCGTACGCAACATAGGCAACTTCGTTCCGCCTTTCGAGCCTGATAACGATTTTCACTCTACAGCGGCCGCGATAGAGTATGCGGTTGTCAATCTGAAAGTAAGTGAACTGATTGTCTGTGGTCACTCCGACTGTGGCGCGATAAAGGCTCTTTTCGAAGAGCACAGTTCAACTGAAGACAATATACATATGATCAAATGGCTCCAACTCGGCAAGCCCGCAAGCGATCTGGCCATAGAGGTTCTGCCACAGAGAAGTCTCACAGAGAGAAGAGTGTATGCCGAGAAGGTTTCTGTGATATTTCAGCTGGAAAATCTGATGACATATCCCGCGGTCAGAAAAGCGATCGAGAAGGGAGATCTGTTTCTGCACGGCTGGTATTACGATATGGCCAATGGAACCATATACTATTACGATGAAGAGCACATGGAGTTCAGGCTGCTTGGAGAGCATGAAAAAGGGTGAGAGATGAAGGAGATTATCGGAAAAACGCCATTGATAGAGATAGATTATCTGAGTCAAAGATGCGGAGCTACCATATTGGCCAAAGCGGAGTTTCTGAATCCGGCAGGCTCCGTCAAAGACAGAATAGCGCACAGAATGATTTCCGAAGCGATAAGGGAGGGAAAGATCACAAAAGACACCCTCGTAATAGAGGCTACCAGCGGCAATACAGGTATAGCTCTGGCGGCAGTATGCGCAGCACGCGGATTGAGACTCTCCATCGTCATGCCCGAGTCTATGAGCATAGAGAGGCGTCTTGTCATGACCCATCTGGGAGCGGAAGTGGTATTGACGCCTGCCGACAAAGGTATGGCCGGAGCGGTGGAGAGAGCCGAAGAGCTCGCATCCTCCATGAAAAACACTTTTTTGACCAGACAGTTTGAGAACCCCGAAAATCCAAATGCGCACTATTTTGGTACAGGACCGGAGATATTGGAAGATGTGGGCTCCGAACGGATAGATATTTTCGTGGCCGGAGTTGGCACTGGAGGTACTCTCAGCGGTACAGCCAGAGCGCTCAAAGAGAGTTTTCCGGATATGAAAAGTGTGGCAGTGGAGCCAGCCTCGTCGGCAGTTATCGGAGGAGATTTGCCTGGAGCGCACGCCATAGAGGGAATAGGAGCGGGCTTCATACCGAAAGTATTGGATATCTCTATTCTGGATGAGACTATCAGTGTGACTGACGATGAGGCTTTCAGGTATGCCAGAGAAGCGGCCAGGAGTGCCGGATTGCTGGTAGGTGTATCCTCCGGAGCCAATCTGGCGGCAGCGGAAAAACTTGCGTCCCGTCCCGAAAACAGAGGAGCCTCGATAGTGACCATACTGCCCGATGGGGCTGAAAGATATCTATCCGGCAAACTTCTCGATGCAAAGTAGGTAGAGAGTATGTCATTTTCGATACGATGTCAAAAAATCCCCACACTTGTCGTGATCGCTGTATTTTTGATGTTTTTCTCTTTATGGGCGCAAGAGGGTGGGCAGAAGAGGGAAAGAGCTTTCAAGCCACTCAAAGAGTATCGGATGAGCGATTTCAATTTTAATTGGAAAATAAGATATCTTGAAATGTTGAGCTGGGAGGCCGATAGCAAAAACGGAGGAGACGGTTTCACTGTCGAAAGGGGTAGTCGACTGGAGTTTGCGATGAAACTTGGGGAGATGAGGATAAACTATGGTCTTAAAATGGAGAGATTTCATATTATGGAAAAACTTTCCCGCAAAAGCTATTTTTGGAAAACCCCATGGCCACCGAGTTCTCTATATGGTTTTACCGGCATACTCTTTATCGACGATACCACTCCACACTTCAAGGCAGTCAGTGATCTCGACGACATAAAGGATATGCTTGGCGATATAGATAGCGAAGCGGAGTTGAGCCTGTGGTTGAGAGCATCCGGACGGGGTTCGTTTCACAGCTCCAGCTATCTCCAGACAAAAGATGGATACCGTGTCAGATTCAAAGGTACAGACCCCTTCAGCTGTATCTATATGGAGTATTTTGAATATTATGACAAAAGAGGAAAATTGCTCGAAACTAAAATATTGAAAAAATATAGAGAAAAAGATTGCGCTGAAGCCGTACCATGATTCGTATAGACGAAACCTCTAATCAAAAGGTGTTGCATGAAAGCCGAACTGGAAGATTTGATAGATGATTTTTTGGAGTATCTTTTCAGTATCAGGGGTTATAGTGAAAAGACAGTAGAGACATACGAGGTGGCATTGGAGCAAATGAAGGAGTATTGTGAATGCACAGAAGACAACGGCGTCGTCACACTTGATATAAGATCACTGAGATCCACTATAGCCGACAGCAGTAAAAAGACAATATCCAAGAAACTAAGTGCCATTCGTTCGTTCGTTTCATATCTGAACGAACAGCGGGATCTTTCCGTTTCGCTCAAAGGCGATACTCCGGTCAGGGTTCCGAAAACCCTGCCCAAACCGATCAGCAGCGATATCATATCCGAAGTGATGGCGGATTGTGATTTGATGGAGAGAACGGTTTTACTTATACTCTATGGCATGGGATTGAGGATCGCGGAGCTGAGTACTCTCAAGCGCGAGGATATAACGGATAGATGGATTACTGTGACAGGCAAAGGGAATAAAAGCAGACAGCTTCCTCTTATCGAAGAGGTCAAAAACTCCATAGACAAATATCTCGACAATCATCCTGTTGGCAGATATCTTTTTGAAAAAGGGGGAGTCCCCATGAATCCATCTCAATTGAGATATATAGTCACCAAAGTATTCAAGAGGCACGGGATCAAAGCCACACCACATCAGCTGCGACACTCTTTCGCTTCACATCTGCTCAACAATGGAGCCCGGATATCCGATGTAAGTGAGCTGTTGGGGCATGCGAGCATGTCCACAACCCAGATCTACACAAAGCTTGGAGATGCCAAAAAATTGAAAGAGTATATTATGGCGCATCCGCTGGCCAGAGACGATTGATAACGGGTTGTGTTACGAATTATAGGCTATAATAACCACCTCCGACAAGATGTCGGCATAAGATCATTTGCAACAAAAGGAGGTTACGGCTATGTTTAAAAAGTTGATGGTGGCAATAGTGCTTTTTTCATTTGCCTTGTGGGGAATGAGTCTTTCCCAGCTCAATAAAGCTTCCAAAGAGGATCTGATGAAGATCAAAGGTATAGGCGAGAAAAAAGCTGAACTCATCATAAAAGAGCGTAGAAAAAAGCCTTTTAAATCGTTCGACGATCTCGAAAAGGTCAAAGGTATAGGACCCGCGCTGGTGGAAAATATCAAAAAAGATGTTTTGAGCAAAGATGCTGAAAGCACCAGGAAATCGACCACATCCAGCAACAAAAATAAAAATAAAAGCAAAAAAAGCAAAAACAGATAGGATGTCGCTTACGCGGCTCCGGTACTATATAATCATGAGAGTTTTATCCGCTGCGCTAATGTGTGGCAGATAAAGTTCTTTACGCGTAAATAGAAAAAAGAGGCATATCATGATCACGACACGATTCGCACCGTCACCAACGGGATATCTCCACATAGGAGGTTTGCGTACGGCACTCTTCTCGTGGCTGTGGGCGCGCAGAAACAAAGGCAGGTTTTTGCTCAGGATAGAGGATACCGACAGGGCTCGCAACAGTGATGAAGCCCTGAAGGCCATCATAGAGGCTTTCGAGTGGACCGGGCTGG
>CAZYUW010000078.1:0-2547 GCA_964650685.1 uncultured Nitratifractor sp. | reverse complement strand
CCTCGACATGAAAGATAGCTTTGCGGCTGTGGCGCCCATCTTTATGTACTTCATCGTCCTCTCTTTGTCCCATGTGTCGAGCCTTACGCTGGTGGACGATATGCGGAACATCGACTCGTCAGGGAGAAACTCATATCCCCTTACCCCATAGATTCTCTCGTAGTTGTTGTCCAGACCAAGCATCTCGCTCTGTTCAAGAACGAACTCCCTTGTCTCCTCTGGAATGTTTTTTGTCACCACATGGATGTCTTTCCCGGTCTTTTCGTCGAATACCGTGCTGGTCTCTACATACCCGCCAAGATCGATCGCAGTCCTTCTTATGCCCTGATGGAAAACCTCTCCATCCTCGTACCTCAGCTCCGAATCCATCAAGTCTGCAATATCGCCGAAGCTCTCTATCCTTCCGGCGAATACAATCTCTGAATCTCCCCCCTCCACGAACACCTCGATCATCGCCCAGAAGTGGTCCTTTTGGGTGTCTACACCAAGATACGCCGCCACTGCATTGTCTGGAACCACAAACAATTCTCTTCCTGATCTCGCCATCTCGACCACTATTGAAGCATCCGTCTTTTCAGACTCCTCCTCTGAGTAGAACTCGTTGAACCATCCACGATAGAACACATCGAGCTCTTCATCGCATGTCTGGCTGAGAGATATTTTGTATAGTCTTTTCGCGAACTCCCCCATCGGGACGAACATCGAGTGCATCGAATTTGCTGAAAACCCGATCGTCCTCGCCTTCTCGTAGCTGCCTTTTACTTCCACCCACTTCATGCCTCTCCCGGCATAGAGCATCGCCTGCCTTTCTGCCTCGTATATTTCATATCCGCAGTCAGGGCATGAAATGTTCGACTTTTCCTCGATCATCTTGATGTATTCTGTTTCGTCCATATCTTCGTAATCAGATCTGCATGGATACGAAAATGTGCTCGACGACGGGTAAAAGCTTCCACCGCAGTCTGGGCATATGAAATGATATTCCATCTGGCATTCTGCGCTATCGTAAGAAGTGCATATCGCGTCGTCTGGTGATACGATCGTTGACACGCCAATGATCTTAGGAAAAAACTTCAGATAGGATTTTATCCGCTCTGACGCTTCCTCTATTACGCTGTTCTCCATTTCCCCACATTCGTCGAAAATGATCGACTGGAGTGTTACAGACTTCCTGTTCGCTACCGATGACCCGCTTATAAGCAGGCCGCCGCCTGGACATAGCTTGATCGAAGATTTGGCCCTTCCTCTCTGGCTCGCATCTTCTTCATCCCTGTCGAGCCTGTAATCCTGAAACTTTTTCCAAACAGTCGGCATGGACTTCAGAACAGGGTCGATCTTCGTCTTGATGATCCTTGAAAGATTGTTCTCTACAGGCACGAAGTACCCGATAAACGCAGGGTTTTGGTCGAGTTTGTGCCCGGCGTATATCATCGTGATGAGAGATTTTCCTAGCTGTGACGCGAATTTCCCGTATACGCCTATGACTTCCCTGCGGTCAAGAGCATCAAACACCTTTTTCATGTGGTACGAATTTTCAATCATGAACCTGCCAGGTATTGGCGACACTGAAGTGTCTGAGAACAAGACGTTTTCTGATGCCCACTCGGCTATGCTCTTCTTCTCTGGGATCGAATACGAGTTGACTGTTCTTCTCCCGACTCTCTTAAACATTTGTTTCGTCCCTGAGAGATGTTTTTTTTCTGGAATACCTTCTTTTCTGCACATGCTCTTCGTCGCCGCTGTATTCGATTCCGAGCGCATCCATCATGCTTTCGATCGTGTCGCCATCGTCGAGCTTTTCGAGTATCCCGTAAATGAGGTCTGACATCACTGGGGCTCCTATGTCCTCTTTCGACCTTTTTTCGAGAATCCTTCCAAGCCTAGAGATCTCCTCGTGGTGGTAGCTCATCACGATCGACTCGATCTCTTCTCTTTTTTTGTTCTCTAGTATGTTTGGGAATACGGACTGTTCGTTTCTAAGTAGAGATATATGCAGCGCAGCCTGCGTCGCCAGCTCCCTGTCCACCTGATCTGCTGGTATCAGCTCTCCTATCAACTGTGCGTTTTTCAGCCTAAGATTTTTTACGCGCTCTATTTCAGTGCGCCGCTTCGCCTCCTCTATGCTCACTTTTTCAAGCGGGGCGGAGGTCTCGTCTCCGTCTGCATCATCGTCACAAATATCGCCTTTGCTCTGTGTCGCCATGATGTCGTGTATGGAATAGAGCTGGATCGTGGATGGTTTGGCGACAGCAATCGGGTCTATCATTTCTCTTTCGATGCGCTTGTCCATCGTCTGCTTGCTGACACCAGTAAGAACATGAGCGTCGGCAGAGCTTATGTAGACCCCATCTGATGCTTTGTATATCGGTATCGGCCTTAGCTTTATGCCGATTCCGGCGTGAAAATCCAAAACTTTCTTTATCTTCCTGTCCATTTTTGTCCTAGCGGCAGTTATTTAAGGCAATTTTACCATATTGCGTCTATTTTTTCATGTTTTATGTGTATTTTGCAAAAATTATCAAAAATTGAGAGCGCGGGGGGCTCCGC
>CAZYUW010000077.1:0-9909 GCA_964650685.1 uncultured Nitratifractor sp. | reverse complement strand
TATCACGCCTCGGCAGCTTTACGATGCATTGAGCGGGGAGTATCCCGGAACGGACGCGGATAACGACTGATCTCCAGTCGCTCCAAAGCGTTTTGAAAAATCTTTCAGGCCTACTTAATCAGAGCATCCATTATCGCATATGCATGGGCGCTCATCTCTTCTGTTTTTTCGTAAACCAGCACCGGAATGAAGCTCGAAGCTTTCCTGTCGATAAAATCGAAAAAAACCCATATCTTTTTTCAACGCCTCGAGATCTTTTCTGGAGACAGCATCCAGTTTGGTCGATGACGATAACTTGTCGATGCTATTTTTGAACATCTTCTTCTGCTCCGGCATCTCTTGTTCAAGCTTGTCCAGATCGTCTCCCCAATGCAAGCAAATAGAGCGAAGAGAATTTTCTTGATATGGCAGCCAGTTTTCCAGCCAGGTATATCTCTTCGACTACAGTATGGCGGCTTTTGGATTTGGCATACCTGATCATGCTTCTTCTCTCCTCTCTGATAGGTTTCAGGGTAGCTTTGAGCTTCATGAACCCTTTTTTTCTGCCGGCTTTGCGAGCAGCTTCGACATCGAAACCCAACCGCCGCGACCATCTTGCAGGATCTTGGCGACTTTGGCATCGGAGGCTTCTGCGGCCAGGGTCTCCAGACTCTTTTCGATATCCGCTAGCTCCGAAACCGTCGAATCCATAACGCTTTTTGGATCTTTGTATATGCTTTTCATCTCCAGCAGCACATAGGATGTCATCACTTTTGGTATCAAAGAAGCCTCTTTCAAACCGTTTACGAGTATTTTTCCATATATGTCCGATTCGGTCGCAAAAAGTGTCGCCACAACGAGCGAAAAAAGAAAAAACAACTTCTTTATTTATACTTATCCTTGTATACGCATAGATATTTGAAAACGCGATTATATTACTTTAATATATAATCTCCCATTAGAGATCATCTATAGCGCAGGAAAATCCTAAATATCGAAGATACTATCCACAAGAAGGAGGCAAGGATGACAAACAAACCCAAAAAGATCGTATTCGCCGCCGGATGTTTCTGGGGCGTTCAGAAGCGTTTCGACGCTATTGACGGGGTTTTGTCGACAAGGGTCGGGTATTGTGGAGGCGGCTACGAAAATCCCGATTACGAGAAGGTACTCTCATTCGAAAAGATAAGTCTCTTCTCATCTGTAAAAAATCATACCGAAGCGGTCGAGCTGCTCTATGACGATCAAATAGTCGATACCGAATCGCTGATGATCGCCTTCTGGGAGATGCACGATCCTACGCAACCAAACGGTCAGGGCAACGATATCGGCAGCAATTATCGCAGCGCGATATTCTATACGGAGCCATCCCAGCTCGCTGTCGCCCTGGAGACCAGAAAAGTCTATCAGGAGCTGCTGTATCGAGCTGGGTACTCCCGGATCGTAACTGAAATAGAGACTCTGAAACATTTCTACCCGGCGGAGGAGTATCATCAGGATTATCTGAAAAAATATCCGCAAGGCTACTGTCCAAATCACTCTACTGGAGTCAGATTCGAAAGAGTCCGCGTATCGGATAAAAATATGGATACGGCCACACCACAAAAAGTGATACTGCTTGTTGTCGGGTCGGGCGAAAATCCGGAAATCGAGAGATTCAATGAGGATATTTTCATGAGTTATCGTGGAGATATCCCTCTGAAGCCGGTAGCGAATCGTGAACTCTCAAACTATGGCATACACACCGAGATCCCGTCGGAAGCGCTTCTGCTTTTCGTGGATAGCGGCAAAATCATACACTCGCTCGCTGGAGATGTAACTCCCCGTATATTCTACTCGACTCTGGGCAAGTTCAAACTGGGCACAGAAAGCGAAGCGTACCGCATAGCGTTCGAGCAGGATACCGAAAAGCCGTTCTGCCGGATCTATGAACAGTACAAAAATTGCGGCGACGGGGTATTCGTGGACAAACTTTCAGGCGCGATACTTTTCGATTCGAAAGACAGATTCGACTCTGGATCGGGATGGTTGAGCTTTTTCGCCGCCTCGGATGGAGCGACAGAGGAGAGAGCAGACTACAGCCACGGAATGGTTCGTACCGAAGTTACGGCGACACTCAGCGGCATACACCTCGGACACCTGTTCCACGACGGGCCGGGAGGCAGGAGACGATACTGTATCAATGCCAATGTCGTGGATTTCATACCCCGCGAAGAGCTCCATTGAAACGGTAATCGATCGCCATAGAGTCCAACAGAGCAGATCGAATATCGGCTACTTTCTGCAGAAAAACTCTTTTACGGTCTCGAAATGTCTCTCTATCCCCTCGAAACTGTGGCTGCCACCCTCCTCCACTATCGTTTCGCATCCTTCATACATATCCAAAGCGTCACGATAGTCGAGCAGCTCGTCACCCTTTTGCAGCATAAGCAGAATTTTGTCTCTTTGGATCGTGTAGCCCCCGTACGACTCGAGCATCCTTAGATGATCCGGTGTCCAGCTGAAATAGCTGCCGTCATAGAAGTTCGGAGCCTCTCCCAGCGCTCTTTGCAGGGTCGAACACGGCTCGACCGCCGGATTGATCAGAACCACCTTTTCGACTTCGGTTCTCTGGGATAGATACGAGGCATAATATCCGCCAAGCGAGGAGCCGATCAGTTTGACGGCTTTCGCGCACGATCCCGTGATATCCTCTAGTGTCTTTATGGCCAGATCCGGCACATAGCTCAACGACGGGGCCATGAAGGCTTCTCCGGCACTTTCGAAATACTCCCTGAACAGACGCGCCTTTACGCCCTCTCCGCTTCCCCCAAATCCATGTATATATACGATCATATGCGGCTCCTTTTTGAGATTCTCCGGAAAAATGAAGATATCGATTCGGACAAAGTATAGTCAAAGAAGTGATAAATTGTCTTGAAATCGGATGCTTGTCTTATCTCTTGAAGGTATAATTTGCGTATAGGAAAAAGGATGTGAATGGCTGGAAGAACGAAAAGCATAGGAAGTGGAGTCGTAGTGATGGCGGCCGTAGTGATCGTACTGGCGGGCATCAAAGCGGCCTCGATGATAGTCGTGCCTTTTTTGCTGGCACTCTTTTTGTCCATCATTCTCTCCCCGCTGTTTTTATGGCTGCAAAAAAGAGGACTTCCACAAGGTCTGGCGCTGCTGGTGATAGTCGTACTGCTGTTCGGCCTGACAGGAACGATGGTGATGCTCATTGGCACTTCGGTTCAGGAGTTCTCTCACAATGTCCCGAGCTACGAAGCCAAGCTCCGTACAGATTTTCAAAACCTGCTGACGCTGCTGGATGGATACAATATCAAAGTGCCCAAAGAGGATATCCTCGCCATGTTCGCGACAGACAGCATCATGGAGTATATAGCCAGGACACTCAAATCGCTGGGCGGACTGCTGACCAACTCGATGATGATCATTGTCACGGTGGTTTTCATGCTCATGGAGATATCCAGATTTGGCAAAAAACTGAAGAGTGGAGATTTCAACAGCCTCGATTCTTTTATCGCGATAAGCGACAATATCAAACACTTCATACTGCTCAAGTCGATGACATCGGCGGCGACTGGAATAATCGTGGGAGTTGGTTTGAAATTTATGGATATCCACTATGCGATACTGTGGGGAATGGTGGCTTTTTTACTGAACTTCATCCCCAATATCGGATCGATCATAGCGGCGATACCGGCCGTGCTGATGGCGCTGGTACAACACGATCCTGGTACGGCTCTGGCGGTAGCGGGACTCTATATAACCATCAATGTCATCATCGGCTCGATCCTCGAACCTCGCATAATGGGCCAGGGGCTGGGACTCTCCACGCTGGTGGTATTTCTCTCTCTCATATTTTGGGGGTGGCTACTGGGACCTGTGGGCATGCTGCTCTCGATACCTCTGACCATAATGGTCAAGATCATGCTGGATGCTCAGGATGACACGAGATGGATATCGGTACTGCTGGGGGAGTGAGAGGACAACTTTGTCAGGCACTCGATATCCTTATCCCGATTGAAAAGGCTCTATAACCGATTATCCTCTCCCTTATCGGAGAGATCGATTATCTTCGCTTCCGGTATCGACTCTTCCACTATCATGGATACCATATCTAACCACTCCACACCGCTGTCGAGTATCTCAGAATCGGCGGTGGCTACGACTCCGTCGCACTTTTTTAGCAGGGTATCGACTCTCTCGATCGCCCTGGCCTCCATGTATACCGGATCGATCCTTTCCGTATAACTCTGCACCAAAGCCGCTATACGACCGCTGTTGGATACCGGACGATCGAAAAGCCAGACAACTCTCACAGGAGCGGCTGCCTTTACGATCCGCATCACGAGGGCTATCGCTCTTCTGGTCTCCGACACCATATGATAGGAGCTGTGCACACTGGCCATATCTCTCAGGCAACCATCCGATCCTCTGACCAAAATACCGCCTCCCAACGCACTCTCGAGAGTAATGAGAACATTGAAACCATCGATGTATAGTATTCTATCGGTTATTTCGGATATATCCATTCGCCTTTTTCGTTTCGGCGCGGCTGGTTTCGCCGCGTTGGAGAGCGCCAATCTCTCTCTGGATGTGAGCTGATAGCGATTGCCGACGAGTTCCGAAGCGGCTCTGGCGGAGTATCCGCGCCCAAGCAGCCAACTCAGATCGCGTACCGCACTTCTCAAGCGACTCAATCTCTTTTCGTCGAAAAATACGACATCCTCCGGGGCCGGTCCTCTATGACGCATGCTCTTCGACTCTTTTTGCGCATCTTACGACCACGAAAGCTCCCTGACCATAACCGGGCAACACACCCCCTATCATATGCTCAAGGTCAGACCCGAAAAGTGTCTGGACTGCCGTACAGTTGGTAAAACCCGCCTCTGTCATGATGGATATCACCTCATCGGTTGAGTAGAATGTAGCGTCCCTGTAAAAGTCGCTCCCGGATCTGTTTTTGTCGTATTTTCGCCCCAGCTCACTCTCTTTGTCGACAAAAGCCACCAACATATACCCTCCATCACTCAAGACTCGATATGCCTCTTTTGCCGATACCACGGGATCGCTTACGAAGCATATCGTCGTCACCATCAGGATCAAATCCACACTTTTGTCTTCCAGGGGCAACCGCTCGGCTCTCCCTTTCATAGTGTTTATGCCTCTTTTACGGGCGATGGCGGCCATTCTCTCAGAGGGCTCTATACCCATCTCTATACCCAGCGGTTTGGCAAAGCGACCTGTTCCTACACCTATCTCTACACTTTTGGATAGCGGCACCATCAACGATCTTACCGCTTCGAGTTCCCACCTGTACAGATCGTCGTGTTTTTCGAACCAGTCGTCATATCTGTTCGCGTGGTTTTCAAAAGGCTCTACACGAATATCGCTCATGGAATGCTGGGCGGCTCCATATCTATACCTATCCTTGCATACTTTTTGCCTGTACTAGCCAAAAGATCGCATTTCAAAGTAAAATTTTCAGGATCTTTTATACACTCTTCATCCAGATATTGGGACTCTACTTTGACTATCAATGGAACGGTTTTGCTGCCAAGCAGCTCTATCTCCTGATACAGTGTGCAGAAAAATGCCGAAGGAGTACCCTCGACCATGGGAGGAAAGGCATCCAGTACCCTTTCAGTCGGTATATTGAAGACTTTCGACTCGCTGACAGAATGATCAAGCATTTTCGAAGTGAAATGCATCTTGCTCATATGATCGTATTTAACCATACATATCGTACACACTTTGTTTTTTCGTATATTTGCCAAAGTATCTTTAGGGTGTCCGTTTCGCTTATGCCCTATCGAAACCATAAACACCGGAGGATTGGACGATAGAGGAGTGAAATAACTGAAAGGTGCCAGATTGATCACCCCGTTGTCTTCGGTCACGATCCAGGCTATAGGTCTGGGAACGACTGTCTGAGACATCAGAGCGTACCTTGCGGACTGATCCAGATCTTCATATTTTAAGCGCATTTACCGTTCTCCTTTGAATTGTCTTTATCCATGAGTATATCAAATATTTTTCCAGAAACTTCTCATTTCGTCATATCCTGCCTCAACAGCCTTCTCCAAAGAGCGAAAATCGAATATATTCATATCCGAAACATCGACCACTTCGAGAAAAAAATCGCACAGTGAAACAGATGGCAATATGTTGCTGTGCAGCATGAGCAAAATCGATCTCATCGTCAAAGATCTGAAACTGTCTGGTACTCCGTCTTTGAGAGGATTGACATTGACCGCCAGAGTCTTCATATCATATTGCAGCAGAGGACGAACAGGCAGATTGTCGCTGAAACCGCCATCGGCATACCATACTTCATCTATCTCGTATGGATCGAATATGGGAGTCAGTGACGACGAAGCTATCACATTGGATATCGGATCACCCCTGTCGAGATACACTGTATGTGCACTGTTAAGCTCGGTCACACAACTGAAACAGGGAATATCCAGCTCTTCGTAATCCAAAACGCCCAATCTCTCTCTGAGCATGGATTCGATATTTTTCAGCGAAAAAAATCCTGTCCCCCTGGACAGCGAAAACAGATCTCTCTTTTTGATAGAAAACAGAAAAGACTCCATTTCGTCGCTGCTCAACCCCGCTGCGACAAAGAGGGCTATCATCGCTCCGGCGCTGCTACCGGATACCGCCCCGATATGGACACCTTTTTCTTCCAAAAACCGTATCACCCCGATATGCGCTGCCGCCCTCAAGGCACCACCACTGAAAGCCACGGCTATTTTTCGCTCCGACTTCACCAGCTTTTTGCTGTCTTCGCTCATGACATATCCTCGCTTTCGCGATCGTGATCCGGCAAAGAGCGGGAACTCCGCCTCCTCTTTGCTTCGAAAGCGATTCTTATGGTCTCTATCTTCTCTCTTCTGATTCTCTCCAGCTCTTCGCCCAGCTCTTTGCCTGCGAAACCACGCCCGAGAAGCTCTCGAGGCGTGACGCCTATATCCAACGGCTCTTCCCACACTCCGATCCTGCGGGCAGCTTCTCGCAGCTCCGGATGATAATTGAGTACCGACTCTTTTACCCCCGTATCTCTCGCGACCATAGCCGCAAAAGCCTCATCGGGCGGCTCCGGAATCCTGGGAAGTCCGGATAGTTTTCGAAAATAGATTCGTGGCGCGCCGATCCTTTCCAGGAAAAGATCTATATCGATTCGAAGATACTGATATAAGACAGCGACAAAATAGTATCTGCGCAATTTGGACTGAAAATACTCTTTGTATCTCAAAAAAGCTCTGGAAACAGTCACGAAATCCCGTAACCCTATACTCGTATCGAAAAGTCCGTCCATAACCCCCATCGAGCACAGAGCATGAAATCCTCTCTCCGGAAATTGTGAGAAAAATATCTTTTCGAACTCCGAAAAAATCCGCTCTTTGGGTAGATCGTCAAGCGAAATCTCCCTGCAGAGCCTGCAGGTTTCTCTGTCTATCCTGTATGAAAATCTGGCCGAAAACTGCGCCGCTCTGAGTACACGAAGCGAATCCTCCACGAAACTTTCCGGATCCACCGCCCTCAAAACCCGCAGGCCGATATCCCTCAAGCCTCCCCAATAGTCCAGTACCGTAGCCGAGGCTATATCCAGCAGCATGGCATTGATGGTGAAATCACGACGACGACAAGCCTCCCTCATGTCGTTGATATGTGAAACCTCAAATCCTCTGTGTCCTGCAGATACCTTTTTTTCAACTCTCGGGAGAGATATATCGACATTTTCGATCTTGTAGACAAAAAAGCTCTTTCCTACACCATCGGCCTTCAGCTTCCGCATGGCGTCGGCAAACTCGTCGGGTGAGATATCATAGCACTCTATATCCACATCCGCGACTTTACGCCGCTCCAAAATATCCCTGACCGCTCCACCGGCTATGTAGCATCTGGCCCCATACTCCCTTTCGAGGAGATCGGCCACGCCCTCTACGGTACATCTGGTTCGCTTCTCGATAAACGAAAAAAAATCACCTACATAGAGAGTTTTCATTTGCACGCCTTTTGGGGTACACAGACACCGCAAACGCTCTTTTTGTCTCCGGGCTGTATATCAAAAACCAGAGGAGGCTACAGAGCCTATACCAACAAGGATCAGAGATCCCCTCTGGAAGCATAGTCGGCTACGATACTTCCCATCTCCGTAGTGGAAACTATCTCTTTGGCATCGAAAGCACCTATATCACCGGTGCGATAACCATCGGCGAGTGCCTTTTTGATGGCGTTTTCTATGCGATCGGCAGCCTCGGTTTCATCCAGAGCGTATCTGAGCATCATGGCCGCACTGGCTATGGTCGCTATCGGATTGGCTATCCCCTGTCCCGCGATATCAGGCGCGGAACCGTGTATGGGCTCGAACAACCCTACTCCATCTCCGGTACTCGCACTTGGAAGCAGCCCTATGGATCCACTCAACATACTGGCGGCATCCGAGAGTATATCTCCGAAAATGTTGTTGGTCAAAACGACATCGAACTGACGGGGATCCCTTATGAGCTGCATGGCCGCATTATCCACATACATATGGCTCAGCTCTACATCCGGATACTCTTGGGCTATTCTGTTTACGATATCTCTCCAGAACTGACTGACTTCCAGCACATTGGCCTTATCCACCGAACAGACACGCTTACCCCGCTTCATGGCTATTTCAAAAGCGACCCTCGCTATGCGTTCGACCTCTTCTCGGGTATAGACCATCGTATTGTAGGCCCTCTCTTCCGAATACTCCCGGGGTTGACCGAAATAGATGCCACCTGTCAACTCTCTGACAACCATGATATCGACACCCTGAACAACATCCGGTTTCAGTGTAGATGAGTTTACCAGTTCGTCGTAAACTATGGCCGGCCTGAGATTTGCGTATGTGCCCATGGCCTTTCTGAGTCCCAGCAGTCCACTCTCGGGTCTGATATTTCTTTCCAGATTGTCCCACTTGGGTCCGCCTATGGCTCCAAACAGCACGGCGTCCACTCTTTTGACACCCTGCAGTGTCTCGTCGGGCAGCGGTACTCCGGTAGCATCTATGGCGGCTCCGCCGAGCAGAAACTCCTCGTAATGCAGATTGAACCCCTCCAAAACCGAGACCGCGTCCAGTACCTTTATCGCCTCGTCGATGATCTCGGGTCCTATCCCGTCTCCTCTGATTATTCCTATTCTGTGATTACGAGTCATGTGAACCGTCCTTCATCTCTTTCTGCGCATATTTGATAAGCCCTCCGGCGTCCACAAGCTCTTGCATGAACTCCGGTATTGGAGTGAAGCGATAGCTTTTGCCGCTCGTCTCGTTTACGACGGTGCCCTCTTCCATATCGATGCTGACAACATCTCCTTCGGCTATCTCGTCCGCCTGGGAAAGCTCGAATATGGGCAATCCCATATTGAAAGCGTTCCTGTAGAAAATTCTTGCGAATGTAGGGGCGATAACCGCACTGATGCCAGCGGCTTTGAGGGCGATCGGAGCATGCTCTCTACTACTGCCGCATCCAAAATTTTCTCCGGCAACTATTATATCGCCTCTTTTCATCTTGTTCGCGAAATCAGGATCCGCATCCTCCATGACATGTCTGGCCAGCTCCTCTGGATCACTCGTGTTGAGATATCGGGCCGCTATGATCAGATCCGTATCTATATTGCTCCCGAATTTCCAAACTCTACCTTTCAATTCCTCTTCCTTTTTGCAGCTTGTTCGACAAGCGGAATATTTCGCGATTATATCCAAAAAAGATATACGATAGCTCAATAGCCATTCTCCACAGAAGACAAGGAGGGTGATGCTGATGCATCTATATCTTTTTGGATTTTTGCATTGAATGGTTGGTGTTGCGAGGATACAAAGCCCTGAGAATCGATATCGGCTTAAATTACGCTGCAGATACAGATTTGGATTTGGGAAAAATTAAA
>CAZYUW010000076.1:0-9881 GCA_964650685.1 uncultured Nitratifractor sp. | reverse complement strand
CGCACCACCTGCTGATGGGAAGCGATGACGCGGCTCTTCCGCGTCGTGGCCCGGCCGGGTTCGTCGAGAAGCGCATCGGTACCGACACCCAGATCACGAAGCATCGCACGCAGCCGCACCCCGTTGGCATCGTCGCCGATCACCGAGGCCACCTCCACCCGCGCCCCCAGCGCCACCAGGTTGTTCACCACGTTTCCGGCACCCCCCAGCACCTCCGTCTCCTTCCGCACATCGATCACCGGCACCGGCGCCTCCGGAGAGATACGCTCCGTCCTGCCCCAGAGGTAATGGTCGATCATCAGATCGCCGACGACGAGGAGACGGGGATGGCAGGCGGGGTATTTATGCATGTTCGCCCCTTAAGGCGAAAAGTCGATGGTCGATAGTCGATAGTCGATAGTTAATCAATTTCATATCGTTTCCTTCGCTTGAATACTGTTTATCAATGCCGTAATCATACGCCCTACGATTTCATATTCGGAAATCCATTCCTGTCCGGTTTTTTTATCGATGTATTCGATTTTCATTCCGATATAAATCTGTGTCTTCACCTCGGCAATAGATGCTCTGGCGATATCGATAAATCGTATCTTTTCCTGTTCTGATATCCTTTCCAAACCTTCTGCGATATTACTTGGCACCGACAATCCGGATCTGCTCACCTGATCTTTGAAGCCAAAATCTTTCAACTCTTTCAAATGCAAATAGATCTGCGCACTCAAAGCCGCTGACCTCTTCCAAACTTCCAGGCTCTCACACTTCATACTCTCTCCTCACTATCGACCATCGACCATCGACTATTGACTAACGACCATCGACTATTGACTAACGACCAACGACTTCCGTCTCATAGAGCCGGACAATCTCCGGCAAATATCTTTTTATACCCTCCTCCAATGTCACTTCCGGCTCGTAACCCAGAAACTCTCTCGTCGCTTCGATATCGGCCTGGGTGAAGAACTGATACTGTCCCACGAAGGGGTTGGAAATGTATTCGCAAGGCAGCTTCGTGCCCAGCTGCTCCTGGAGGATGTCGACGATATCCTGGAAGCTGCGGGCTTTGCCGGTACCGACATTGTAGACGCCGCTTCGTTTGGGGTCACATGCCTTGATGTTTGCCTGGATCACATCGTCGATGTAGATAAAGTCACGGAGAATTTTGTCGCTGCCTTCGAAAAGGCGGGGGTTTTTCCCGGCCAGGATCTGGTGGCCAAACTGCAACACCATCGAGGCGGTCTTGTTCTTGAAGAATTCGCGGGGGCCGTATACATTGAAGTAGCGAAGCCCCACGACGGGCAGCTCGGTATGCTTCATCCAGTCGTAGACAAGATGGTCCATCGCCAGTTTGCTAAATCCGTAGATGTTGGCCGGGTCTTCCCGTCCCACGGTCTGAGGTGCCGGGGCGTTGCCGTAGGTCGCGCCGCTGCTGGCGTAGACCATCGCCGCCCCCATCTCTTTGGCCATCTGCAGCAGATCCTTGAAGGCGTTGAGATTGGTATCCATCATGATCTTCTGGTCCTGTACCGTCGTGTCACTGATGGCCGCTTCGTGGAAGATGTAGTCGAACCTAAAATCCCTCAGCCGGTCGAGATCCTCTCTTTTCGTGATGTCTCCGGCGATGATCTCGCCCCTGAATCCCTTGAGGTTCTTGTAGTGGCCAAAGCTTTTGAGGTTGCCGTTGGGGAAGGTTTCACCCGTGCGGAAGAGGTCGAACACCACGACCTTGGCCCCGGGAAAGTTCTCCTGGAACCAGAAGGCGAGATTGGAGCCGATGAAACCCGCTCCACCGGTGATGAGTACCGTTTTGTTGTTGAAATCCATCATTGTATCACTCCAAAATTTCATCGAGCAGCCGGTGCGCTTTTTGCACTTCGTCCGCTGTGGCATCCGCTATTTTCTCTATCAGACGGTCTCTGTCGATCGCGCGGATCTGCGCGATCAGCACATCCGAATCTTCCCGCAAATTTCCCCGTTTGGCAAGTCTCATTCTCAAGGGCTCCGCATCGTCGATGCGCTGTGTCGTCAACGGCAGAACGACAACCGTACCATACGCCGAATGGTTGAGAACATCACCTTGAAAGATCAGGACCGGACGGGTTTTCCCCACTTCGTTGGATCTTTTCTGCGGATTGAGATTGGCGAGCCAGATCTCACCTTTCGAGACCATCGCCCGCCGCCCCGTTCCATCGTTCGTTTTCGGATCTGTCTGCCGTTTTCACCTTCTCCACGGCACTCAGAATCCGTCGCCGTTTTTCGCTGAAAATATGATCGACATAGAAATCGAGCGCCTCTCTTAGAATTTCGCTCTTCTTTTTGTGCAAAAAGGCGGCAGCCTCTTTCAGTTTCTTTTCGTGCTCTTCATCGAGCCGTACCGTTGCCATCATACGAAATCCACCTTTATTACTGTATTACAGTATTATATCATAATGGCGAACAGGATGATTCTTCTCCACCAGAAAGACACGCCCCACCCCGGCCGCTCTTGCCGCTTCGATGTCACTGGGTTTGTCGCCGACCATGATGGAGTGTTGCATATCGAGATCGAACCGTTCCGCCGCCTCCAGGAACATTCCCGGCATCGGTTTTCTGCATCTGCATCCCTCGTCGGGATCGTGCGGGCAGTGAAAAATCTGCTCCCGCCCTATCCGAATGCCGTGATTCTGCATCTTTTCTATCATGTGGGCAGTCAGCCGCTCGAAATCATCCTGCGTATAGTAGCCGCGCCCGATTCCCGACTGGTTCGTGATGACAATCGGCATATACCCTTTTCTCTGTGCCTCTTTTATGAATTCGAGAATTCCGTCAACAAATTCGAAATCCTCGATCCGGCTGACATATCCGTGATCGACATTGATCACCCCGTCACGGTCGAGAAAGAGCGTTTTTTTGACAGCCATCGAATCACTCTTCATTCCAAAAGATAGAAAATTATATCCAAAAACGAAAACGACAGAATTTCATTTGTGGGATTTTTCGTCTCTTTCGGCACCAATGGACATTTCCGCTTTGAGCAAAAGCTCCCTCATGGCGCTGCTATACCTGCGCATATCCTCCCGGGTCTCGGCTTCGAATCTCGACACTATCGCGGGAGTCGTATTGCTCGCCCTCATCAATCCCCAACCCTTGTCGAAAACAACTCTGACACCGTCGATATCTATCACCTCTCTGACGGCTGGAAAATCGGCGGGAGGGTCTTTCAACATCTCTTTGAGTCTATCCATCAAAAGGAATTTGTCCCTATCCGTCGTTTCGATCTTGATCTCGTCCGTAGAGTACAACGAAGGAATCTTGTCGAGTTCGTCGTCGGGATCGATACCGTCCCGAATCAACTCCAGCATCCGTAAAGTGGCATATATGGCATCATCGTAACCATAATAACGGTCGTTGAAAAATATATGTCCGCTCACTTCGCAGGCGAGATCCGCGTCCAATTCTCTGATTTTTACTTTGAGATTGGAGTGACCGGTCTTGTGCATCACCGCTTTAGCTCCTCTGGCTGCGAGTGTATCGTACATCACCTGCGAACACTTCACTTCACCTACAACCGTGGGATCACGCATCTTCATGGAAAAAAGCAGCGCCATCTGATCGCCTTTTATATTACGCCTGCGTGTTATCACAGCCAATCTGTCCGCGTCCCCGTCATATGCGAACGCGATATCGGCTCCGCTGTCATGAAGCAGTGACTCGATATCTATCAGATTCTCTTTGACCGAAGGATCCGGATGGTGGTTCGGAAAATTTCCGTCGGGCTCTACATATATCCCCTGGGCATCTATCCCCACCCTTTCGAATATTTCAGGCAACACTATCCCCGCCGTACCGTTTCCGCAATCGTAGACTACGCTACAGTCCATTCCTCTCAGGTGGCCAAACTCTTCAATCATATATTCGATATATGGCGTAATGACATCTACTCTTTCAACCATTTTTTCAACCTCTTCGGGCAACTCGACGCTATCTGCGACCCGACCGAGCTCATATATACGATCCGCGAAAAATGGCCGGCGGTCCACCGTTATTTTCAGACCGTTGTATTCGGGCGGATTGTGCGAACCCGTTATCATCACGGACGCGTCTGGAACAACATCTTCTCCGCAAAGATCGAAGTGACAATAGTTCGCGAAGTAGTTCACGGGAGTGGGAACCATCCCCATATCCAAAACACATTTGCCCCCCATATTCAAACCCTCCGCCAGATACTCGAAGATATCCGGCGAGTGGCTTCGCGCATCGTACCCTACCGCCACATAGTGACCCGAAATCTCTCTGGACAGGGCGTACCCTATGCGCTTTATGGTTTCGGCATCCAGATCTTCGCCATATATACCTCTGATGTCATACTCTCTATAGATACTCATATCTCTAACGCCTCGTGGAAAATTACGCAATTATATCCAGTTGCACGATCTCGAAATGTATCTACTCGCGAAAAGAGGCGAATGACAGCGGCTTTATGGGCTTTTGGAGCAAAAACGGGTATAATCTGTTTCGAAAAAGAGGATCGAAATCACCATGTTGTCTCAAAAAATCGCGTTGATGATATTGTTGTCGTTTCTGTCCGCTGCTGGAGCCGGATATGTGGCGCTGCATAAAAAATCGCCGGTTGCCGAACTGCTTTATATTCCCGACGGCAGCCATATGGAGATCATATCCCAGCTGGATCGCCAAAACTCGCCGATAGGAACGATAAACGGTTGGTTTTTCGTTTTTTCCAAAAAACCGACTCCGGGCTGGGTGCGCATCAAAGGTAGGATGAGTCCGGCTCAGCTTTGGAGCGCGCTGCTGAATCTCCCAAGAGAAAAAACCAGAAAAGTGGTATTTTACAGCGATGAAACCATAGAGGAGTTCGCGGACTCCTTTGCCAGACAGGCCAGGCTCAAAAAGAAGGAGATTCTGGACTACTACTACATGCTTTCGCCCTTTCTGGAGGGCGGGATAGTCGCGGGGTTCTACGATCTGCCTTACGATATAGACGCGAAGACCGCCATATCGTTCATGGTCGGCAGAAGTGAAGATATATTCGAAGATCTTTTCGAAAGACTGCATGAAGACGAATACTCTCCCGAATCTTTCAAAAGATTTCTCATCATAGCCTCCATCATCCAGAAAGAGACATGGAAAGAGGAGGAGATGGGACTGATATCGTCCGTCATCTACAACCGCCTGAAAAAGAACATGAAGCTTCAGATGGATGCGACACTCAGATATGGCCGCTACTCCCACAAGGCAGTCACTCCGAGCAGAATCAGAAGAGACAGGAGCAGATACAATACCTACAGATATCGGGGTCTGCCGCCGGAGCCGCTGTGCAGCGTTACCCGCGAAGCACTGGAGGCCGCCCTGAAACCGACCGATACCAAATATCTCTACTTCATTAGAAACATATACGGCACTCACGATTTCAGTCCGGATTACGCGGGACATCTCGCCAATATAAGTCGCTACAAATACGAGCTTGCAAAGCTGAGAAGATACAGGAAACTGCTCAGATCAGGCAAAAAACTTAACAGATAAGAGCAATTTGGCTATAATCGCGCCTGAAACCTTTTAAAACAAACCAAAATAAAAAACAAAGAAAAACGATGCACCGAGATTACGACGACGATCGCTACATTCCGATAGCTACCCCTTACGATCCCGATGAGCTGGGTCATTTCGGGATATTTGGAGGCAGATATGTTCCGGAGACCCTGATGCCCGTTCTCGAAGAGCTCAAAGAGGATTATGAAAGTGTTCGTTTCGATCCCGAATTCTGGGACGAGGTAAACTACTACTACAAAAACTATGTAGGCAGACCAAGTCCTCTCTATTTCGCCGAAAACCTCTCGAAAGAGCTGGATGCCAAAATATACCTGAAACGCGAAGACCTCAACCATACCGGCGCTCATAAAATAAATCACACGGTAGCGCAGGCCATACTCGCCAAAAAGCTCGGCAAAAAAAAGATCATAGCCGAAACCGGAGCCGGACAGCATGGCGTCGCGACCGCGACTGTGGCGGCTCTTTTCGGTCTGGAGTGCGAAATCTTCATGGGGGCCAAGGATGTAGCCCGTCAGGAACTCAATGTATTTAGAATGAAACTGCTCGGAGCGAAAGTCCATGCGGTACAGAGCGGCTCGAGGACACTCAAAGACGCTATGAACGACGCTATCAGACACTGGGTCACTCACGCCAGAGATACATTCTATGTCATTGGGACGGTAGCGGGACCACACCCCTACCCTATGATGATCAGAGATATACAGAGTATCATAGGATGGGAAGCCAAAAAACAGATTCTGAAGGTCGAAAACAGACTGCCCGATACGGTCATAGCCTGCATAGGCGGCGGCTCGAACGCGATAGGCATATTCAACCATTTTCTGAGCGAGGAGGAGGTTGAATGCATCGGAATAGAGGCTGGAGGTTTAGGACTGGACAGCAGACATGGAGCCAGCCTTGCAAAAGGATCTCCCGGGGTTCTTCATGGCCAGATGAGCTACCTGTTGCAGGATGAGGATGGACAGATACTCGAAGCCCACTCCATATCCGCCGGGCTGGACTATCCGGGTATCGGGCCGGAACACGCGTATCTCAAGGATACAGGCAAGGTCAGATACGACAACATTACCGACAAAGAGGCGCTTGACGCTTTCGTCTGGCTGTCCCGCAAAGAGGGAATCATTCCGGCTTTCGAGAGCTCCCACGCCGTCGCTTTCCTAAAAAAGATGTCTCCGGAAGAACTCCGGGGAAAACTCGTCCTGATAAATCTTTCAGGGCGGGGAGACAAGGATATGATGCAGGCCAAGGAGCTGTTCGAGTTTTGACGGACCATATGCGCAATCGCGTCCGGAGATAGAAAAAATACAACCTGCACAATACAAAAGTCTGGAAGGAGATATATGAAAAAGGTCAAATTTTACGAAAGACTGCTCAACGAGATCGAAAGCGATGTGGAGATCGTCCTTGTGATAGCGAAAAATTTCGATCAGAGATTTGTGGATGCAGACAAAAAACTTGTAAAAAATGCCGGTTTTTCGGGTGAACAGGACGAAACCCTGCTGCTTCCCGAAAAGAGAAAACTGTATGTCGGAGTCGAATCCACGAAAAGTGACGATATTCGCTCTGCCTGCGCTGCGGCCGTCAAAGCTCTCATGAACAAAGAGTACAAAACCGCCAAAATGGCTACCTATCTAAACCACCCCAGATGCACTGCCGCGCTCAGGGCCCAGGTAGAAGGGCTGCTGCTGGGGGGCTATCGTTTCGAACGCTACAAAAGCAAAAAGAGCGGCAAAGGGGTCAAAAAAGTGAGCGTATCCCTTGAGGAGTACAACGGATATGAGCTGGATATTCCCGCGGTCCAGCGAACCATAAAAAAGGCTCTCATCTCGGCGGAAGCCACAAATATGGTTAGAGATATAGTCAACACCTCTCCTGACGACTGTTACCCCGAAATAATGGCGGATATAGCCAAAAAGGTCGCCTCAAGACGAGGGCTGGAGTGCATGGTGCTGGGGAAAAAAGGACTCAAAAAGGAGAAGATGAACGCGATGCTGGCGGTAGCCAGAGCGAGTCGACATTCACCCAGGCTCATTCATTTGAGTTATAAACCAAAAAACGCCAAAGCGGTAGTATCCATCGTAGGCAAAGGCCTCACATACGACAGTGGTGGCTTGAGCCTGAAACCTTCCGACTTCATGGTCACGATGAAAGCGGACAAAAGCGGTGGCTCCGCCGTTATAGGGATACTCGACGCTGTCGCCGCCCTCAGACTGCCTGTGGAGGTCCACGGATTTATCGGAGCGGTAGAAAACATGATCGGCGGAGACGCCTACAAGCCTGACGATGTGCTGCTTTCCAAAAGCGGAAAAACCATCGAAGTCAGGAATACCGACGCCGAAGGTAGACTCGTTCTCGCGGATGTGCTTGCATACGCTCAGGAAAAGGTCAAAGCCGATTATATTTTCGATCTCGCCACATTGACGGGCGCATGCGTAGTCGGACTCGGACAGTACACATCAGGCGTGATGGGCTTCGGAGCCGATCCTGTAAACCGGGTCCTTTACGCCGCCGATACACTCAGCGGTGAGATGGCGGCGAGACTTCCTTTCAACCGCTATCTCAAAAAAACACTCAAAAGCGAAATTGCCGATATCTGCAACATATCCAATACCCGTTACGGAGGAGCGATTACCGCTGGAATGTTTCTGAGTGAATTTATTGACGAGCACCATAGAGACAGATGGGCGCATATAGATATCGCCGGACCAGCTTTCGTTGAGCACCCATGGGGCGAAAACCCCCACGGCGCAAGCGGCGCGGGGGTTAGAATGATGATCAGACTGCTGGAGAAACTCTCCAGAGGCGAAGAGCACTGAAAGCGCCCGAAAAATCAAGGAAAAACTGTCATATCTCGTGACTGAACGATTGTCCGGTCGCCTGCCGGATCAAAAAGGAAGATAGAATGAAAAAAAGATTGTGGATTTTAAGCGTCGCGGTGACAGCTTCTGTATTGCATGCCGAGAGCGGCGCCGAGTTGACGCAGAAGTACGGCTGCATGGCCTGCCATCAGGTCACTGGACAGAAGAGCGCGCCCGCCTTCCGGGGCGTCGCCAACCGCAATCTCCGTTTCAATGGCTCCAACGCCAAAACCTCCATCATGGAGAGCATCAAAAAGGGCTCGAAGGGAAAATATCCCAACTTCAACGACGCCCAGATGCCCCCCTATCCTAACATCCCGGATGCCGAGCTGAGCACCCTGGCCGACTGGATCCTCGCCCAGGGAGGCCGTGGCGGCGGCATGGGTCGTGGCATGGGACGCGGGATGGGACGCGGACGGGGAATGGGAATGCCGCCGGGGAACTGAATCTCCCTGTTCCCTCCGATCCCGGCGGGAAAGGAATCTTGAATGTTTCTCTCTTTTCTCGTCATGAGCTATACCGGTTTATGTCCATTCCATTATCCCTTCATAGCTAAATTACTTGCTGGAGCGACGGCAATCTGCTAAAACATAGTATAGATCTATACGGCACCGATGCAATATTCATGTAATATCTTTATAATCCTTGATATGCTGCGTAAATAGTAGAGTAAAAAACGATTCCAAGTTATATATGAAAATTCATGTCGTCTGAGCTTTACTATAACAGAGTTTTAATAATCATATTCAATCAATACGAAATCAAGAACAACAGGAGCGAAAAGTATTATGAACTGCCATATGAACATTCGAAAGAGAGCAAACTGAAAATAGTCTGCCGCAAAGAGAGGATGGATCTGAAATCTGCCCGAAAGAAACTGAAAACGAAACAGATACGGCGCTTTTTCAGAGATGATCCTCATAGAGGTAGCAACTATAATCGAATCATGCCAAACGGGGTACATGCCATCATCACTGCGAAATCAAATGTCGGGAAAAAGAAAACCAACCCTGAAAAAGCACCATCTCTGCTATAAAATATGCTCGAATAGCTACACAAAAAGATTGAGACAGAAAACGCACTTGAGGATTCATTGAAAATCTAACTCCAAATACGAGATGAAAAATCTTGCCGTTGAATTTGGCATATCACCTACAAAGCTCTACATGCTTTTTGTAAAATCTTGGCCGCGTCTAATGGAGGCAACTCTTTCATGAATGCTAAAAGCATTTCGCTCGCTCCCGTTTGTAGCGTTCGGACCGCATGCGCTCGATCTGTTCCGCGCGCAGAGGGGAGGCCCCGATCATGCGCTGCGGGACCTTGAGGCGCAACACAGAGTTGTCGCCCCGATACGGGGTCAGGATCAGCGGATTGGCATGACACCGTTCGCAGCTTTTAGCCCTTCGCGTAATGGTGTGAGGGGCGTAGGGAAGCCACGCTTCGATCGGACGGCCGTCGACGGTGGCGACATCGTCGAGA
>CAZYUW010000075.1:0-21156 GCA_964650685.1 uncultured Nitratifractor sp. | reverse complement strand
CAAGGGGTAGGTTATGAAGAAGGGAATTTTTCTCTCGATAGTGACTTCAGCCGTACTATTCGCGGGGGGCGATATAGTACCTGCCGAGACTACAGTATCAGATGCAGATTTCTGGGGGCAGATAGGTTTCTTTTTGAGGGTACAGGACAACAACTATGACGATCCTGCGATGCAAGATTATGATTTTGGAGACGAGGAGAACAACAACTTTGCCGTGACCGCAGTGATAGGCGTAGAAAAAGAGGTAGGATCAGGTTTTGGTCTGGGTATAGAGCTTGCCGGATGGTCCAACCTGGGTTGGGGTATCGCCGATGGAATGCTTTTCAAATCTGATAGAATGTTATCGGGAAAACTTCTCTCGATGAGTGGTTTTGGCAATATCAGAAATGACAATGGGGGTGAGATATCACAGGCGTATCTGACATACAGTTTTGGTAATACCGGAATAAAAGCAGGTAGGCAGGCGCTGACAAAATCGGTTTCTCCATGGGCATTTTCGGATAGAACCGGAGGAGTTATAGATGTTTCGTATGACGGAATAGTTGCAGCCAATACAGATATAGCAGACACTACACTGCTTTTTGCCTGGATAGATCAGGCATACACCGCTTCAACTATGCCGGAGCAGAACGAAGTAGCAGGTACTGTGTATGCGGGTGAGCAGTATGATCTGAAAAATATGGACCTGAGCGACAATGCAGGTCTTTTTATGCTGGGAATGATAAACAAGTCCATCTCCAATACCACTCTTTCACTCTCTGCATACTATATACCAGAGAGCAAAATGAACAATATTGCCGCCAACTACAATGCCGCCAGACTGGCCAGAGCCAATAGAACAGCTTATTCAGACACCTGGTCTGTCTGGGCGTCCGCAGTAGGTACGGTAAACAACATCAACTGGGGTCTTCAGTTCGCTTATGTGGACGGCGATGTGCATCAGATAGTCGCCGCTACCGGTGCTGCGGTACCCAACAGCAAATGGGATGCAACATACGGCGTAGCCGGTAAGATCGGTTCGAGCTGGGGTGATCTCGATGCAGAACTGGTAGTGAGCTACATAAACGATGGTGATTACAGCTTTAGAACGGCAGGCTCCAGGCGCGGAACCTCAAGTGCTTTTTGGACATTTAACGGCGATTTTGGAGGAGATACCCAGGATGGAGAAGAACAGATAGCTATAGTGGCCAAAGCAGGATACAAGCTCGGAAATGGAAAGCTTTTTGGGAATATCGGCTATTGGGAGTTTGACGACAAGGTGCTCAGCGCTGCCATCAACGACAGTCTCGACAATGCACTGGATTTAAGGCTTGGTTATAAGTTTAAATTGATGGATATCGACGCACAGGTAGAATACAGGTACAGAGACATCACAAGAACAAGCAATCCTTCGGCAGGTGTGTACAACTGGGATGAAACAAGACAACGGGTACAGGTCGAAGCGTATTATAAATTCTGACATATCTTCACAACGGCGAAGTCTCATTTTTGAGCTTTGCCGAAAATTTTTAGAAAAATCTCCTCAACACTTGACATATTAATTAATATGAAGTATAATTTCTCTATCCCAAAACAAGGAGTTGATAATGAAAAAGGGTATTTTGATTTCGGTTGCAGCATCTGCCGTGCTATTCGCGGGGGGCGATATAGCACCTGTTCAGCCGCATGCAGCCGATGCCGATTTCTGGGGCCAGATAGGGTTTTTCTATCAAGCGGAAGACTGGGATGGCTGGAGCCGCGCGGCTGGAGCCAATATAGCGAGAGACTGGGGGGATGAGCGAAACAACAATTTCGCCGTAACTGCCGTTCTCGGCGTAGAAAAAGAGATCGGGTCGGGATTCGGTCTGGGCATAGAGTTGGCCGGCTGGTCAGGACTGGGATGGGATCTCGGTGATCATATGCTTTTCAAAGCCGATCCTCTTCTTAGCAACGCCACCCACCCAATGGGCTTGAATTTGATGGATAATGGCGGTGAAGTGTCTCAGGCATATCTGACATTCGCGACAGGCAATACAGCTGTCAAAGTAGGTCGCCAGGCTCTTCCAAAAGCTGTATCTCCATGGGCATACTCCGACAGGACCGGAGGAGTGCTCGACATAACATATGATGGAGTAGTCATAGCCAATACTGCCGTAGAGGATACTACACTGGTATTCGCGTGGGTAGATCAGGCTTATACGGCTCCTGGCATGTCTCAAATAGAGGAGGTTGCCGGTACTGTTTACGCGGGTAAAAATTACGATCTGAGCAATGTCGATGTCAGCGATGGTGCTGGTCTGTTTATGCTGGGATTGATCAACAAGTCTCTTGCCAACACTACGCTCTCTCTGGCTGCATACTATATACCCGAGAGTAAACTAAATGATCTGGCAGCCAATGTCAGAGCCGCGGCAACTGCAGGTGTAAACAGAACGGCATACGAAGATACATGGTCTGTCTGGGCGTCTGCAGTAGGCAGTGCAAACAACATCAACTGGGGACTTCAGTTCGCTTATGTCGACGGCGATGTGCATCAGATAGTGGCAGCCACAGGTGCGGCTGTAGCCAACAGCGGATGGGATGCTACATACGGCGTAGCAGCTAAGGTTGGTTCGAGCTGGGGTGATTTCGATGCCGAGTTGGTAGTTGGTTATATCAACGACGGTGACTACAGCCTCAGAACTGCTGGATATGCTGGCGGTTCACCAAGCGCATTCTGGACATTTAACGGTGACTTCGGCGGAGATGTGATGGGCGATGAAGCACGATCAGTTCTGCTTAAAGCCGGATACAAAGTAGGCAATGGCAAAGTATTTGGCAACTACGGATATTGGGATGTCGACAGTGGATCCAATACGGCAACGGCTAACGATGTGAGAGTGGGGTACAAATTTAACCTCGCGAGTGTTAATGCCAAGATAGAGTACAGATATCTGGATCAGGAGCTCAGAAATCTCGCAAATGACGATATAGAGCGTCATAGAGTCAGGGTAGAAGCATACTACAAATTTTGATCCCTTTCCGGACTTTTGTCCGGATCGCGGGATATTCTATACCTGCTTTTACTGTCAGGCAGTCAGATTTTTAGGCGCATAAAGCTGCCGAGAGTTCACTATCAGTAATATCTTCTATAAAAACGGAACATCATGCCATTCTTCAGGTGAACAGGTTGATTTTAGACTGCTTTTTTGGCCGCCAAAGATCAACCAGTCGTTTATTTTGTCTTTATGGTGTCAAAGTGGGAATTATGGCCGCTAAAAACAAAAAAATTCGATTATTTGTATCTAAAAAAGGATTGCTTCAGATGCCTTGTAAAAAAGTACGGAAAACACCAAGAGAAGTGATGCAATATGTATTTGAATTTCCATAACAGCTTCTTTTCCAAAACGATACAGACGCTTGCAGCAAATCCAGTTTGAAGATCAGATCTTGTATATCGCGAATCTTCAGCCTTAGATGCGACATTTTTCATGCCGATTATTACCATGTGATATGTTTAGAGAAAATTGATTGCTGTATTCTTTTCGATGTGAATTCTTGTACTCGGTGACTGTTGGATGTATCAAAATGTAATTGCGCGCAAGACCTCGAAGAAAAGGCTTTGCGATAGTCTCTATTTGTCCTTCTTGGGAACGGCATACATGTTTATGTAGCGTCCTTCGTGATGGGGAGCCTTTTCGAGAGTGGCAATATCCTCCAGCATCGGCCATACTCGATTGAGTACCTCGACCCCCTGCTCCGGGTTTGCCATCTCACGACCCCTCAGGAAGACCCGAAGTTTTACATGCTTGCCCTTTTCGAGAAACTCTCTTGCGTGCTTGACCTTGTACGCTATATCGTTGTCCGCTATCTTGCAGGAGAATTTGACCTCTTTGACCTCGATCTTTTTCTGATTTTTTCGAGCCTCTTTCTTCTTCTTTTCTACCTGATAGCGGTGTTTGCCGTAGTCCATAATCCTGGCGACAGGAGGGGTGGCGTCCGGAGAGAGAAGCACGAGATCCAGCCCCTGCTCCTCCGCCAGTCTCAACGCCTCGTCTCTGGATATTATTCCGTACTGTTCTTTGTTGTCACCTATCACTCTGAGCTCTCTGGCTCTGATCGCATCGTTCATCACAATGCTGTCTTCTCTCTTTTTCGCTTTGGTGTTGCCACGGTTGTGTCTACTCAAATTTCGCCTTCTTGTAATTCTCGTTTCAATTGTATCATAAAATCGCTCTTTATCAAACTATACTGCTCCCGTCTGCGCCTGTCTCTGATGGCAAGTGTGCCATTGGCTATCTCTTCGTCTCCGACAATGACGACATATGGGACTTTCTGCTTTTCTGCCAGCCTGATCCGCTTGTTCAGAGAGTCGTTTTTGTCGTAGACTTCGCTGTCTATTCCCTCAATCGTCATCTGAGCCGACAGCTCCCTGCAGTAAGAGGCCTGATCCTGGGATATGGGTACAAGTATTGCCTGAGAGGGAGCCAAAAAAAGAGGAAACTCACCCGCGTAGTGCTCCGTGAGTATAGCTATGAACCTCTCAAAACTGCCAAGTATCGCCCTGTGTATCATAACAGGACGCTTGCGCTCGTTATTTTCGTCTATATACTCGACATCGAATCGCTCCGGAAGATTGAAATCAACCTGTATCGTACCGCACTGCCACTTCCTGCCGATAGCGTCCGTTATCTTGACATCGATTTTAGGACCATAGAAAGCGCCGCCTCCTTCGTCTATACCGTATTCGAGATCGTTCTCATCCAACGCCTCCATCAATGCTCTGGTCGCCGTATCCCAGACCGCGTCGTCACCGATAGCCTTGTCGGGTTTGGTGGATATCTCCATCGAGTAGTCGAAGCCGAACTTTTTCATGACGGCGTCGACGAACTCGACCACCTCGAGAACTACGGGCTTGATCTGATCTGGAGTGCAGAATATATGGGCGTCGTCCTGGGTGAACTCTCGTACTCTGAGCAGTCCGTGCAGTACGCCGCTCTGTTCATGACGATGGACGACGCCATATTCGAAATATTTCAGCGGCAGATCGCGATAACTCTTGACAGACTGTTTGTATATCAGTATATGGCCTATACAGTTCATCGGCTTGATGCCGTACTCCTGGCCGTCTATCTCGGTGAGATACATGTTTTCGCCGTAGCAAGCGTAGTGTCCGCTCGTATGCCACATTTTGGCTTTTAGTATCTCGGGACCTCTTACCGGTTCATAGCCTCTCTTTCTGTGGGCAGCTGTGAGTATCTCTTCGAGTCTGGCTCTGAGCCTCGCACCTTTGGGCATCCAGAACGGTAGTCCCGCGCCGGCCTCTTCGTTGAACATGAAGAGCTCCATTTCCGTTCCGAGCTTTCTGTGATCCCGTTTTTTTGCCTCTTCGAGCATCTTGAGATGCTCTTTGAGAGACTCTTTGTCGGCGAACGCTATGCCGTATATACGCGTGAGCATCTCCGCGTCGGAGTCGCCTCCGAGATATGCTCCTGCCACTCTGGTGAGCTTGACATTGTGCAGCAGAGCTGTAGAGGGCAGATGTGGTCCACGACAGAGGTCTTCGAACTCTCCCTGTCTGTATATAGAGACCGTTTCGTCTGGTATGTTCCGCAGTACAGCCTGCTTGAGATCGTCGTCGGCGAACTTCGATAATGCCTCGTCTCTGGAGATTTCGTATTTCTCGATATCGTATCTCTTTTTGACGATCTCTTTCATCTTTTTTTCGATCTTTTTGAGATCCTCTTCGCCGATCTTTTCGGATGTCCTGAAGTCGTAGTAGAACCCTTCGTCCACGACGGGTCCTACGAAAAATCTGGCATCGGGATAGAGCTCCTTGATCGCCTGAGCCATCAGATGTGCGGCGGAGTGGCGAATGATCTCCAGCGCTTCAGGGGAGTTGCCGAACACTATTGGCCTGAGAGATTCACTCTCGGTGGCTCCTTCGATACTCTGCGTATCGTGTACATTACCTTCGGAATCGAAATAGCCTATGACAATATCACTCAATGCGAAACCCTTTCGACATAAAATGGCTGAATTATACCGAAAGAGTGATAAACATTAGTTATGAATGGGTCAGGCGTTTAATGTTAAATGACCTCTTTTTTGATATACTCATATAAATCACTCGAGGAGTAAACCGTGCCGCGAAGACCGCGGATAGATTTGGCAGGCTGGCATCATGTGATCAATAGAGGCGTAGCGCAAACCAAAGTTTTTTTGAGCGGGGATGATTATGCCATGTTTCTTATGATTGTATGCAAAGCGGCAACCAGTTATCGGGCGATACTTCATGATTATGCCCTGATGCCCAATCATTATCATCTGCTGATGCAAACAGAATTGGATAATCTATCGGGACTTATGAAACAGATCAACAGCAACTATGCGATTTACTTTAATAAAAAATATCATAGAAGCGGGCATTTGTGGCAGGGCAGATTTATATCCAGATATATAAAAGATGAAAGTTATCTATATGCACTTATACGCTATATCGAGAACAATCCTGTTAAAGCTGGATTGAGCCAGAGAGCGGGAGAGTATCCATATACTTTGGTGTCGTCCATGATGCGTGGAGTTGGCGGAGTACCAAAATGCGCACAAAATTCCATGCTGATTGACCAGATCGGTTATGCGGGGATCAGAGAGTGGATCGATATCCAAATGGATAAAGAGGATTATCGTGTTGTAGAAGAGATAGTCCGGCAAAAAGGCATCGAGAATGAAAAAGGGCAACGCATACCGGCTTATCAGAAGAGCCTGGAGCAACATTTTGAGAAATGCAGTGATCGTATAGAGCGCAATAAATGCATAATCGATGCTGTTTCGGATGGATATACACAAGCAGAGATTGCACGCTATCTGGGATTGTCAAGAGCATCGGTGAGCATAATAATGAAAAATTTAACATTAAACGCCTGACCCCTACAGGGATATGGCAGAGAGGAAGGGATTCGAACCCTCGATAGGTTGCCCTATACACGCGTTCCAGGCGTGCGCCTTCGACCACTCGGCCACCTCTCTAAATGAATGAGGCCGCAATTATATCAAAACTGTTTTGAAAATACAATATTGCATCGACAGGAGCTTTTCGATATAATTCTTTCGCCTCTTTTCAGACCTGTGCAACAGCCGCAGCAGGCAACGGGTCAGGATGGGAACATAGCAGCCCACCTTCTGTGGATGTGTGCCGCAGTAATCTGGAGAGAGGTTTCTTCAACGCGATAATCACTGAACAATCTATAGCTTCGTTATATCTGCTTTTAAGTTTCGCTGTGTAAAATACTCCATAAATGATAGTGATTATCATAATACTCTAATCGATCCAAGGAACAGTATGCTAAGGACCAGGATAAAGGTCGCACTGGTCGGCCAGCCCAATGTGGGGAAAAGCTCACTGATAAACGCGCTGTCCAACGCGAAACTGCATGTAGGTAACTTCGCCGGCGTGACCGTGGACAAAACGGAAGTCGAGATGAGATATTGCGATCCGGAGATATGTGCCGATTTCGATATATCGATAGTCGATCTGCCGGGGGCGTACTCTCTGAACGACTATACCCAGGAAGAGAAGGTAACCAAAGAGTTTTTGCTGAACGAGGAGTACGACCTGATAGTCAATGTCGTAGACGCTTCCCATCTACAGAGAAATCTGCTTTTGAGCTCCGAACTGCTGGAGCTTGGCAAAAAGATGATCGTCGTTCTCAATATGATAGACGAAGCGGAATCCGAAGGAATAGTCATAGACGAAAAGAAGCTGTCCGTCCTGCTCGGTGTTCCCGTACTCAGAACGAGTGCCAAAACCGGAGAGGGGCTCGACGAACTTGCCGACACGATAGTAAAAGTGTTTCGCAAAGAGAAGACCGACGCCAAGATAAGCTACAGTGACTTCATAGAGGAGGAGATAGAAAGGATAGTTCGCTTTTTCGAAGAGAGATCATACAGGAGCGATATCCCGCTGAGAAATCTCGCGATAAGACTGCTCAAAGAGGAGAGTGCGATCTACAAAAAGATGCACGACGAGCCTGTCTGGATAGAGCTTTTGCCGGTTCTGAGAGAGTCGTTGGAACACATATATCTCCATGGTGGAAAAAAGGATATCAGAGAGATATTCGCCGACGAGCACTTCGCGTTCGCCAAAGGCGCCAAGATGGAGTCTATGGAGATCAGGAGTATGAGAGCGGCCAATATGACTCAGAAGATAGACAATCTGCTCATCAACAAATATCTCGGTATTCCTATTTTTCTGTTTTTGATGTGGGGGCTTTTCCAGATGACATTCACTCTCGGCTCATTACCGATGGAGTGGATAGATGCCGGTTTCGCATGGCTTGCCGTGCAGGTCAAGTCGCTACTGGGAGAGGGGATTGCCGGTTCCGTCATCGCAGATGGTATCATTGGAGGTGTTGGCGCGGTCGTTATGTTTTTGCCCAATATCATAATACTCTTTCTCGGTATAGCACTGCTGGAGACGACAGGGTATATGGCAAGAATAGCGTTTCTGCTCGACGGTTTTTTTCATCGATTCGGGCTTCACGGCAAGAGTTTCATACCGCTGGTGACAGGATTTGGGTGCACCGTCCCGGCATATATGGCCGCCCGAACCCTCAAGAGCCGTAAGGACAGGATGATCACCCTTTTCATCCTCGGTTTCATGAGCTGCAGCGCCAGAATACCGATCTATGTGCTTTTCACCGGCGCGTTTTTCGGGACGGAGCATGCCGGCAACATACTTTTTCTGATATATATCGGGGGGGCACTGCTGGGGCTCTTTGCCGCCAAGCTGTTGAGGGTATTTGTCTTCAAAGGCAAGGATGATCCGTTCGTTATGGAGATGCCCAAATACAGGCTTCCTTCTCTCAAGCTGATATACCATGTGGTTTATGGTCAGGCCAAAAGCTATCTGGCGAAGGCGGGTACCTTCATACTGGTAGCGTCCGTTCTGATATGGATCGCGAGCAACTACCCCAAATATCCCCAGATGGAAAAGGAGTACAGCACGCGAATAGCCAGGGCATCCTCACAGCAGGAGAAAGAGAGTCTGCGCGCTGAACTGCAGAGCAGACTCATGGAGCATAGCTATCTGGGCAGAGTTGGAAAGGCTACAGAGTTTTTCTTCGCTCCCCTGGGGTTCGATTGGAGATTGAGTGTGGCGCTCGAAAGTGGCCTGGCCGCGAAGGAGGTAGTCGTCTCGACCCTGGGTGTGCTCTATTCGATGGGAGACGAGGTCGCGGAGGATAGCGCTTCTCTCCAGGAGAAGATCAGACAGAATATAACTCTGCCTGCCGCTTTGGCTTTTATCGTTTTCGTCATGGTGTATATACCGTGTTTCGCCGCGATGGCTGTTTTCGTCAGAGAAGCCGGCGGCTGGAAATATCTGTTCTATCTTTTTGTCATGACCACCGGCAGCGCCTGGCTTTTAAGTTTCGCCGTCTATAATTCGACTAAACTGATATTTGAAGGATAGAGATGACGAGTCTGGCCGAAATGAGAAAAGGCGAAAAGGGTGTAATCAGATCGATAGATGCCGACAGTGAACTGCGCAATCGCCTGCACTCGTTCGGAATAATTCCGGGCGAGACTCTGGAGGTCAAAGAGTGCTCTTTGGCGAAAAAAACGATGAATATAGAGGTCGAAGGGACACAAATTGCCCTCAGAAACGAGGAGGCGGAGAAAATATCCGTAAAAAAGATATAGAGGACCACCTCTTTTCTTATCGCCAAAAACAACGGCAAGATTACCCTATTTTCGATATACTGTCGTAAAAAAGTGACGAGAGCGAAAAACGATGAGAAGAGTCGGTATTTTTTTGTGGATTTTGGTGTGGGGGCTTGTTCTGCCTCAGGTCGCGGCGGCAGGGCTTTTTGGTTTCGGGTCTGCCGATACCGCTTTTGTCGATAAGGCATCCGTTGTACTGGAGAAAAGAGTCAACAGCGGTGCTTCCCCGTCGATGAAAAGGCTCTATAAAGAGCTGTTTTACACTCCTGTCTGGATATCCGAAAAAAAACCTACGAAATTTGCCAGAGTGCTTATCGATAGAATAAAAAACGATAAAACAGTTGCGCCTAACCTGAAATGCTGCAAAGATCTACGCAACATAGAGAAGGAGATGAAAGAGCTGTACTCGTCTGCAAATGCTTCGCTCGACAGAAAGATCGATCTGGAGCTGCGGATGAGCGGACTCTATCTGGAGTATATGAGATATATTCTCTATGGCGGTATAGACTGGGCGAAATTCGATGAAAAACGGAAATCGCTCGCGAAGCTTTTCGACAGTGTCGTCGGATGGGACTACTATCGCCCCAAGATGACTCCGGCCTCTTTGCTTGCCGAAGCGACGGTCAGTGGAGATCTGAACGCGGCGTTCGACAAGGCCGAACCCAGGCGCTTCAAGTATCGGAAATTGAAAAAGTATCTGATCAGATATATGGAGCTCGCGAATAATGGGGGGTGGGGCAAGTTGCCACGCTTCACACTCATCAAACCCGGCCAGAGCTCCAAAGCCATTCCCGCTATCAGGCGTCATCTCGCGATGGAGGGCGATCTGGGCGCGTGCAGAGGAGATATGGCTTCGGAAGTCTATGATGAATGCCTGCAGAAAGCCATAAAGAAGTTCAAACTCAGGCACGGCTTGCATGGGACCTCGATCATAGATACCGATACCAGAAGGGCACTTTCTATTCCGGTAGAGAAAAAGATACGAATGATCAGACTCAATATGGATCGCATCAAGTGGCTCTGGAGAGACGAGGCCCGGGTGCGCATAGAGTTGAATATTCCCGCGTTCAGGCTCTTTTTTTACGATGGCAAACATCTGGTGGATACGATGAGGGTCATAGTGGGCAAGCCGAACCATCCGACTCCGAGTTTTCACGATGTCATGGAGTATTTGATAGTAAATCCATACTGGAAAATCCCGGAAAGTATCGTCAAAAAAGAGATGCTCGGGCATCTGATAGCGGATCCGTACTACTACGAGAGAAGAGGGAAAATAGTCCGTTCGAGCTGGAGCGAAGACTCGCCGAGAGTCGATCCTGGTACGGTGGACTGGTCTCAATACAGGGGTAAAAAGCATATCCCTTACTATTTTATGCAGCTGCCGAGCAGTCGTAACGCTCTGGGCAAGATCAAGTTTCTGTTTCCCAACAGATTTTCGGTGTATATCCACGATACGCCTACGAAAAAACTTTTCTTCAAAAACCAAAGAGCGTTCAGCCATGGCTGCATGAGGATACAGAAGCCAAGAGAGATGCTCAAGGCATTGTCTCTATATAACGACAATATCGATGTAGAGGAGATCATGTCCCTGTTGACCACGACGAAAAAGAAGACGATAGTTCTCAAGCACAAGATCCCGGTAGATATCACATATCTGACCGCTTTCGTGGACGACTATGGATATCTCAATTTTCGCAGAGATGTCTACAAATACGACAAATATCAGCTCGAACATTATGCTTATGGAGTGTACGCGCCCGCAAAGAGCGAGACTACCGGTGACAAAACCGCGACCGATCGCAGGAGTGGCGCGCGAAAAGAGGTGGGCGCAACTGAAAGCGAAACGGCACCGCCAGTCAAAAAAAGCGAAAAAGACAACAAAACCAAACAACAAAAAATGAAAACGCGTCACGATTTTGAGAAAAAGGTGAAAAACAAAAAAGATCGAAACGAAGAGCCATCCGTGAAATCGTCCGGTGTCGCAAGCGGCGATGGAGGCACCTCTGAGGTTCGCTCCAAAAAGGTGTACAGAATCTCCAACGAGAAAGCCATGCAAGATGCCGCCGCAAAAAAGAGACCAAAACAGGGTGGAGTTGAAGCCGCGCGGAAAGAGACAAGTGCAGAACACGATATTCCGAAAGCGGTTGGAGTGCAGAAGGGAAGCACTAACACAAACAAAGACTCCAGACCTGGACAGGTCAGCGGGGTGCAGATAATGGATATGACTTCCAAAAACAAAAAGAATAAGAACGAAAAACCCGTTATAGTCATAGAGGCTCGGGATAAGAAAAGCGACAAAGTCGAAACACGCAGCGTTGCATCCGAAAAAAAACCGAGTGCTCCTGTGGTTGAATCCGAAACGAAAAAAAAGAAAAAATCGGTCGAAACAAACAAAAATGGTGACTCTTCCGCGGATACAATCGAGTCGGAAAGATCGCGCGAAGATGAAGACAAAAAGATCAAAAGCCTGATGAGAAATCTTGGCATAGAGTAGGGTTCGATGCGGCAAAAAGGAAAAAGATGGGTCGATACGCTTTCATAAAAGATGAGATGTTGGTGCATGTACCGGTGTGCACGCACGCTTCGCCGGAAAGGATTTTGATAGTCGGAGGTTCCGAAACTCTGGTGTCGGAAACGGATAAATACTCTTTTTCAAGAGAGGTCGAAAGGGTGGATGGGGCCGAGGGGCTTTTCGGACTGCCGGGGCAGAGTTACGATGTGGTGATATTGGCCCAGGATGGCGTATTGTCGGACAAAAGCGTTGTAGATGCGGCGATATCTCTACTGGATGAGAAAGGCATACTAAGCGCCCCTATGAGCCATCTGGTAAGTGCGAAGGATGCGGCGATCGGAGAGATGGAAACACTCTCCGAGAGTTTCGCGATAGTCATGCCCTACAGATATGAGAGAGACGACATTTGCGATGGTGCTTTGGTGTCGTCCTATATGGTTCTGGCGAGCCGTTTCTATCACCCTGTTGCCGATATAAATCTGCAAAGGGCGGATCTTACCGACGGCTACAGATATTTCGGCAGCGATGTAGCCATAGCTTCGTTCCAGTTGCCCGCTTTTATAGTGGATGACTATCTGGGTATCGTGAAGCGCTGATGTCTTTCGACAATGCCATCGCTCTGACGGGTGGGATAGCCAGCGGCAAAAGTACTACGGCCGCCATCCTTTCCATGCTGGGTTTCCGCATCATAGATGCCGATAGAGTGGCGCACGATATACTTCGTGAAGAGGCGACCACAATAGCTAAAATGTTCGGTTCGGAGTATATCGACAAAAAGGGTGAAGTGGATAGAAAAAAACTGGGAGGGCTGGTTTTTGGCGATGACGATTCGCGCAAGAGACTGGAGAATCTGCTCCATCCGCGGATACGCGAAGAGATAGGCCGACTCGCTGAAGAGCAGGAGAGATACGGCAAGCCCTACTTTATAGACATACCGCTTTTTTTCGAAAGTGGAGCTTACCCCATCGAGCGCTCGGTAACTGTGTACGCCCCCAGAGAGATACAGATAGAGAGATTGATGAAAAGAGATTCTCTGAATAGAGAGGATGCCTCAAAGCGCATCGATCTGCAGATGGATATAGAGCGCAAAAGAGAACTGTCCACCTGGACGATTGACAACAGCGGAGATCTCGGGCATCTGCAACAAGAGTGCGAAAGGGTCAAAAACGAAATCGTAAATAGAGGTTCCGATTGAATCTGCCCTTTTGGAGATACGCTCCGTTTCGATATACTTAATCAAAAACAGATATATGGAGCCATGGATGATAGTGCACAAATACAATGCGAACGGTAACGATTTCGTAATATTTCACGACAAGAGAAGACTCGGTCGCAACGAGCTTGCCCGTCTGTTGTGTGACAGGCACAGAGGAATAGGAGCGGATGGAATGGTGGTGCTCGTACCTCATGAGAGGTACGATTTCGAATGGGAGTTCTACAACTCCGATGGAAGTGAAGCCGCAATGTGCGGCAATGCCACAAGAGCCACAGCCCACTACGCGGTCAAAACAGGGATTTCCGTGAATGACAGAGCCGAGTTTCTAACCGGCGCCGGGGTGATACGGGCCGAAGTGAACGGAATGTATGTGATCAGCGATATGCTGCCTCCCAAAATACATGACAGAGAGATAGAGGAGTATGGGATGATCTGGTGGCTCATAGATACGGGGGTGCCACATCTCGTACACGAGACCGAGGATCTGGAGAGTTTCGATCTGGAGATGGCCAGGGTGCTGCGTGAAAAGTACGATACCAATGTAAATATCTATACGACAGGCGGAGGGGAGTTGAGAGTGCGCACATACGAGCGTGGTGTCGAGAATGAAACACTCGCTTGCGGTACGGGAATAACCGCATCGTTCGTCAGGGCCAGAGAGGAAGGGAGAGTCGAGGATCTATGTCCTGCCTTTCCAAGAAGCGGCGATGAGCTCTATCTGGAGTACAAGGAGGGCGTATATCGCTTTGGGGGCAGGGTAGAAAAGACATTCGTCGCTGAGCCGACGATGGATCTGCCCGTGGATCAGCTCCCTCTTTGAGCACAGGGTGACGATAGTGGAAAATCTGCTCAGTATCGTACTTGCGACCATAGTCATAGCGACTCTGCTCAATGTGCTGCTGCGCAGATTTGAAATACCTACCGTCATAGGCTATATAGTAGCCGGTGTCGTCATCACGGAGATTTTCGGGTTGCATGGCGAAAAGGACAACGAGGCTCTGCATCAACTGGCGGAGTTCGGTATAGTGTTTTTGATGTTTACCATAGGGTTGGAGTTTTCCCTGAGGCATCTGAAAGCGATGAAAAAAGAGGTCTTTCTATTTGGCGGCTTGCAGATGTTGACAGCGGGTAATGCCTTTGGGGCTTTTCTGCACGAAGTACTCGACATAGAGCTCAAGAGCTCCATAATCATAGGCTTTTCGCTGGCGCTGTCTTCTACGGCAATAGTTTTGAAGATGTTGACGGAGCGCAACGAGGTGCACAGCGGATATGGAAGGGTGAGTGTGGGGATACTGCTCTTTCAGGATATAGCGGTGATCCCCATACTGCTCATGCTGACGCTCTTTGCCGCTCCGGAGCGCTCGGTTTCCGATATGCTGCTGTGGACGCTCGTCGATGCCGCCATATTGGTGGTGGTCGTCTATTTGATGGGACGCTTTTTGCTGGAGCCATTTCTCGCGTGGACGCTCTCGAGCGATTCAGAAGAGATATTTCTCGTGGCAGCCCTGATGGTGGTGATAGCCTTTTCATATCTGGCGCACCATCTCGGTTTCAGCTTCTCTCTCGGAGCATTTCTCGCCGGCATGACGCTCTCCGAGACTCGCTTCAAGTACAGGATAGAGGCCGATCTGCTCTCCTTTCGGGATATATTTCTGGGTATCTTTTTCGTTACGATAGGCATGCAGATAGATCCTTCCGCCATCATCGAGAACTGGATGGAGATAACCCTTTTTCTCGTGGGTGTACTTGCGCTCAAATGGTTTTTACTCTTTGCTGTTCTGCTTCCTTTTATCCAGAAGCGCACCGCTCTGAAGAGCTCCCTGGCTCTGATGCAGGTGGGGGAGTTCGCGTTGGCGATCTTCGCCATAGCTGCTCTCAACGGTCTGATAGATCAGGGATTGAAGCAGGTGCTGATAGTCACTATAGCTTTGAGTATGGTGCTGACGCCCTTTGTCATAAAGAATCTCAAAAAAATAGCCGATCTGTTTGCCGATGTCGGTGCCGGAGAAGCTCCACCGATCGCTTCCACGGGCTATAGGGGCCATATACTGCTTCTCGGCTATGGATTGCTCGGACAGAGCCTGTCCGCAGAGCTGAAAAAGCTGTCGGTGCCATATCTGATAGTTGAACACGACTACAAGTTGGTGCAGTTGGCCAGAGAGAGAAACGAGCCGATCGTGATGGCCAATGCCGCAGCTCACAGTGTCCTGAAGGCATTGGGTGTCAAAGATGCGCTGGCCGTTGTCGTGGTGATAGAAAATCCGGCCAAAACGAGGATGGTGGTGGATGCCGTCACATCCATAGTACCAGGGATAAATACTGTAGTCGCAGTTAGAAATCGGAGTCATCAGGAGATAATAGAGAGTTTCGATGTCAACCACATAGTCAACGCTTCAGATCTGCTCTCCCGTGCCATATTGCGGGAGATACTTCTGTGCAGCACAAAAGAGTCTTCCATGAAGGAGCACATTGACTCCCAGAGGGATCAGTGGCGTTTCATGGAAATTTAAGTAAGCGGGGTCTATAATTCCAACTCTTCAATGGTCGCGTAGCTCAGTTGGTAGAGCACTACCTTGACATGGTAGTGGTCACAGGTTCAAGTCCTGTCGTGGCCACCATCTGCATCTCAATAGATAATATCTTTCACCTTTTGATTTTCAATTGCACATCTGAGAAATACAATCACATGCTCGAACGGGCGATATTCGGAATTTGGATTTATCGCGAATGGATTTTCGGCTTCATGACACTTCTTCATACGCTATCGAAAGGTGGATATCCAATCTGTAATATGGCAATATCGATATCTGCGAAAAGTCGTGGATCTCGAGCGCATCTAACGGCAGGCAGCAGATAATATAATGTATGTGTAGTATCTGGAAGTAGAGGAGAATCATGGATTTTTCTGGCTGTGCGATTGTATGTTGTGCAGGCACTTCCACACAAAGCACGCAAAGGGGCATCGTTATGTTGAAAATATTGTGTACGCTTTCTGTCTTTTTTGTCTTTTCTGTCAGTCGGGAGCCGAATTTTTCTGCCGATTTCGATCGATGTCTGGACAGGAGCGGTGGCGCCACATACGCCATCAACAGATGCATATCCGCAGAGATACGATATCAGGACAGTATGTTGAACTATCACTACAGGGAGCTGATGTTGCGCCTGGGCCCAGTGAAAAAAGAGGAGCTCAAAAGGGCGCAGCGACTCTGGATAAAGTATCGTGATGCGAACTGCGGGTTTTGTGTCGGCTTGAGCGGCGGGACAATAGACAGTACAACATCGGCCGACTGCAGGATGGAGATGACGGCACAAAGAGCGTTGGAACTGAAGGAGTTTTTGAATTTGATCGGAGAGTGAGAAGCTCTGGTTCACACATTAGGTACAACCGGTGTGTCGGCGAGAGCTTTTTGTATATTTTGTGATCGTTCGGAGTTTTAGATAGATACAATACGCAAAACCATGATATAATGAGCCCATATTCAAAAGAAAGGAGAGTGGATGTCTGGCAGACTCAAGAGGATGCTTTGCTGTCTGGCGGTGGCATCTCTGATCGTCATGCCTGTCTCTGCAAAAGAGAGCGGCGGTGTCGAAAAGAAGGGGGTGAGCCAAAGCCCAAGTGCGCTGAAGATATTGGACAGGGCGTACGGCTATCTGGAATCGCTGAAGAGCTTCAAGTTCAAAGCCGTTACGGACAACGAAGATATTTATCTGAAAAAGATGAGGGTCACTTTGACCCATGAGGTTGAAGTCGAGCTCAAGAGACCCGATAAGTTGATGGTGGATATATCCGGGAATGTCAAGAATCGCAGATACTACCTGAATGGGAAAAATTTCGTGATGATAGACAAGAAGCGAGGATATTACGGAGAGCTGGAGGTGCCGCAAGGTGTAGATGCGGCTCTGGACTATCTCTTTGAAAAGTACGATATCAAGACCCCGCTCGCGAATCTGCTCTACAGTGACCTGAAACAGAGGATATTGCCCAAAAAGGAGGGTGTCTATTTTGGATCTGTCACAGTAGATGGAACTATCTGTGACTATATTGGATTTCGTGACAAGTACAAAGAGTTGCAGGTGTGGATAAGCAAAGGTGACGAGCCGCTGATCAGAAAATTCGTGCTCATAGACAAGGGCAGCGGGAAGAGTCTCAGGAGCAGTACGACAATCGAATGGAGTACGAAAGAGGATATATCCGACGATGAGTTTGTCTTCAAGGCTCCTGAGGGTTCAGTCAAGATTTCCGTAGAGTCGCCGAGGAGATAAGCATGAAAAACCGAATAGTCAAAATCATCGTATTGGGAGCACTGCTGGGTATCTTTTCGCCGGCGGTCAAGCAGGAGGGTTCTCCGAAGAGCAATCTCCATGTCGCATACAACTATGTCTTTGGTGATGCAGAAGAGATAGAGATCACACTCTTCTCGGTGGCCGAAGCCAGGGGCAGAAGAGGTGGAGGCGCCAGAAGGGGTGGCGGAATGAGACGCTCTGGAGGAATGAGGCGCTCCGGGGGAGTGAGAAGAGGGGGCGGGCGCAGCCGGGCTGCAAGGAGACCCAGATCGAGCAGATATTATGGAGGCAGCTATCAGAGAGTGAAGCGGCCTTCAGCCAAACGACCAGCTACTCGACCAAAGAAGCGTCCAGCTACGCGTCCTTCCCAGAGACCTTCGAGTGGACCCTCCATACAGCCTGTCAGACCTGGGAAGCCGGGTAACAGACCTCCGGGAATAAGACCTCCTGGCAACAGGCCTCCGGGTATCAAGCCACCGGGTAACAGACCTCCGGGAATAAGACCTCCGGGTAACAGACCTCCGGGCACTAGACCTCCTGGCAACAGGCCTCCAGGTGCAAGGCCGCCGCATCCACCGCATCCACATCCACCACATGGGAGGCCCCCATATTATGGTGGAGGATACTATTACGACGATTGGTTCTGGCCTGTAGGAGCGGTCGCAATGGGTGTTGCAGTAGGAACTATAGTATCCACTCTGCCTGGCAGTTGCCGCGAAGTACAGGTGGGTGGCGTAATATACAAAGAGTGTGACGGAACATATTATGAGCCCTTCTATGAAGGTGGGGTTTTGAAATATAGAGTTGTTCCGGCACCACGCTGATCTCTTGTGCCGGTCTGTGCTATCGGTACAGGTGTATGCGCATATTCCACTCTCCCGACCATAGGAGAAGATCGCACGGACAGGGTTTCGTGCGGGTATCCTCAACTGTCAGCAGTCGAAAACATCAGCGGTATCTTTACGGAAAATCCATACTCATATCGAAGCGCTTGGAGTGTCTCTGTGTATAGAGATAGGTGTGCCACGATCGATAGATCGCTGCAGTAAGCCATAAAAAAGAGATGCATATCGTCACTCCGGCATAGACCCATAGAGTGGGTTTGAATATAGCCAGAATGGATAGAACGACCGAAGCGATGTGGATGTACAGATGTCTCATTGCATATTTGGGGTGTATCACCTCGTGCATCATGGGGGCCTCCAGATACCCTTGCGCATTCAGATGGAACCAGACGAGAAAAGGAACGATTTTATAGCTCATTCCAAACACTATGCTCAGAGCGAAAGCCCCAAAGAGCAGATAGGATATCTCTCTGATCTCATCGGCTGGAAATCCGATAAACACATACAGGATACGAATGAGAGAGAAGAGCAGCAGCGATGTCGCACCCACTCTCCAAAACCATACCGTAGCGTCTGCAAGAGGCCTCTTTCTTTGTGATAGTCTCAACAGTGTCACGATCGCGTAGATGGCAGTCATTGTAGAGAGTATCGCTTCGAAAAGTTTTGACGCAGGCTCGTAAAAAAAAGAGAGCGCAGCTCCGATGAAAGCTGAAACGGTGATCATGAATGGTAGATAGCGTGACACAGGGCGGGGATATGGCGGCGTGACATAAAACATCTCTATGACCTGAAAAGAGATCGATACTATCAGTGTGGCGATCCACCCAAAAAGTCCAAAAGATATGTGGCCGCTTCTGAGCTCAGTATAGCCGCCTGTCTGGAGTATGCCCGCCCTGACGAGCGCGAGCAGTATTCCAAGAAACAGTACCGCCGAAAGAGAAGCCAGTGCCCAGCCCATGCCAGCCGATGAAGCGCTGTGTGAACGGATGGCGATCAGGGCTTTGAGCATCATTAGCAGTGCGGGGGTAATAGCCACCGTCAACAGTATGACGGCCAATATGAACAGAGCGTCATAGCCGTATTCGAAAGCCAGCAGAAGAGAAATCGTTCCTGCGAGCATGGGATACTGGGTGCGAATGGCCAGCAGTTCAGGTTCTTTCAGTACGACTCCGCCTATTACGGGCAACATCTGAAAAAGAGCGCCGAGCATAAAGGAGAGCATGATCCCAAGCGTGAAGATATGCACAACGATCAGGCTCTCTTTGCCAAACGGTATCGTGATATCCGCACCGAGAGAGGCGATCGCGATCCCTTCTACGATACCGAAAATGGAGCCGACCAGAAAAAAACGCAGCACTACGGATATCGGGGGTGCCTGTTGCAGTGAAAGTCCATTGTTGTCGAACATTCAAAACCTTTCGTCCACTATGTTGTTTTCTATCAAACTCTCCAGGTCCGCATCTCTGTCGATACATATGAGTATGTGCCACACCCCATCGGCTTCGCTCGCCATAGAGTTGAGGTTGTGCTCTTTGGCGAGCGCCAGAAGAGGGAGTGGGTTTTTTCTGTGGATCATATACAGACAGCTTTCATTGTCGAGTTCTCGAAGTATGGCGATGGCTTTCTCGAGAGGTTCGGGATGCTCCATCTCTCTCGCATCGAGATAGATCTTGTTCACAGTTCGGTTTTCTCCATTTTTTCGACAAGTATCTTTTTTTCTTCCTGCTGGAAGATCCTGTCGCACATAGCATAGAGCATCTGCTCCTCTTTCATGTTGTGCTGCTGCAGCAGTATCATCATCGATTCGGCCATGGACAGGCACGCGTCTTTGTCTTTTTTCTCCAGTGCCTCGGCTATTTTGCCTATCAATCCACGAACCTGTTCGTGCTCGTATCTCATTACCTGAGTTGGCCCCTCGGTGCTGCCCATTCGCTCTTCAAAAACAGGGAAGAGTTCATCCTCCTCTTTTTTGAAATGTCTAAGGGTTTCGTTGGCGAACTCCAGAAACCTCTTTTCGGCCTCTTCCCACTCCTTGGCCGCCATCGATTTTTCCGCTTCGGCAAAAAGCGTATCGCACCCTCTGTGCTCACTTGTCAGGTAGTTCGATATCTGCATAGCTCCTCCTTTGTTTTTAGTTCGTTTTCGCTATTTCACTCCAGAGCTCATGGGACAGAAGCATCTTTTCCACTCTATGCTGCCACAACTGCCCAAATCTCTTTTTCTCCTCGGCAGATGCTGCTCCACCTGCGACTCTGCCCATCAGCTCTTTCATTTCAGGTGCCGGCGGGACCGACGATGTGTTCAGAGTCAGAGTTACCGATCTGCCGTTATCGATTCTTTCCAGCTTGATATCCCCGTTTAGATCCTCGCACCCATACCGCAAAAGCCCTCTTCTGTTGAAGCTCTTTCCGATACCGGGAAAACCCCCTTCGTCTCCAGCTCCACATATGAAGGCGACGACACCTCCTGTCACTCCGGTAACGCCTGAGCTCTTTTCATCTCGCAGATATACTCTCACTCCGCTTCTGGTTGGCAACTCATCCTCGTCGTAAAGGTTTTCGAGTCCTGTTAGTGTGGCGATATAAGCTCCCGCCACGGTTGGGCAGGAGTGTCCAGCA